>NZ_JBLXHU010000014.1:0-82873 GCF_048259285.1 Bizionia sp.
TGGCTTCGCCTGTAGATACAACAGATGATTCGGATCCTTGTAACGTTATTGTGACGCGTACTTGGACATTTACAGATAACTGTAATAATTCATCGTCGGTGTCGCAAACCATAACAGTAGCCGATACAACAGCTCCTGTTGCTACAAATGATTTATCTGACATATTTGTTAATTGTGCAGATATACCAGATGCTCCTACTCTAGTCTTTGACGATTGTTCAAGTGATGTAACCATAGTTAACTTTGAAGAAGTAAACACGTCGGATGGTTCTGAAACAGATTATGAAATAATTTGGAGCTGGACAGTTGTTGATACCTGTGGAAATGAGGCTCAATTAAGTCAGGCTGTGTATGTAACAAATGAAAACAGTATCATGACGTTAAATGATGATCGTTGTAATGATGATGGTATAATTGACTTATTTGATTACTATAATGGATCGGACATGTCCGGAGAATGGGTAGCATTATCCAATGTTGTAACGCTGAATGGTAATTTATTTGATCCATTAAGTGTTGATTTAGGTGATTACACATTTAGTTATACTATTATGGAAAATGGCTGTACAAGCACAACACAAGTTACAATAAACGTAAATGATGATTGTGTGGTACTTGCACCGGCACCAGAACCATGTGATAGAGAAAACATAATCGTTTCGACTGCTATTACACCAAATGGTGACCAATGGAATGAGAATTTTGAAATTTCTGGTGTTGATACTTGTGGATATACTTATGATGTTCAAGTCTTTAATAGATGGGGAGCAATCATATATAAAGCAAATAACTACCAGAATAACTGGAATGGTACAGCGCACAAATCATCTGTTGGTGGTGCTGACAAAGTACCTAATGGAACATATTATTATATCATTAACGTAAGAAATAGTGGATTTAAACCATTAACAGGTTACTTCTACGTAGGAACCAAATAAAACTTTAACCTATGAAACTTATAAAACATTATATAATTGCATTAGCATTATTGAGTTGTACGGTTGGAATTGCACAACAATTACCGCAGTTTACCCAATATATGTATAATACCATCTCTATAAACCCTGCCTATGCGGGAAGTAGAGAAACGTTAAGCGTTGTTGGTTTACACAGAAGTCAATGGGTTGGCTTTGATGGCGGACCAATAACCCAAACCTTATCTGTTCACTCTCCGTTAAGGAATGACAAAATAGGTTTAGGATTGTCTTTTATTAATGACAAATTAGGTGACGAACGTTTTTCATATCTGTATGGTGATTTTTCATATACCATACAAACTGGTCAGAAAACGGAGTTAGCATTTGGTATTAAAGCTGGTTTCACAAGTTATACTTTGGACAGGTATTCTGCAGATAGTTCGGGTGATCCAAGCATTTATGGTATTGATGATCGTTGGGACCCAAATATTGGTGCGGGTGTTTATTGGCATTCAGACAGATGGTATTTAGGTTTATCCACACCGCGTATTTTAACGAATGATTATAACGATGAAACAGGAGTCGGTCAAGACTATGCGGCATTGGAACGCGTGAGTTATTACTTTACAGGTGGATATGTTTTCACATTAAGTGAAAACACAAAATTAAAACCCGCGTTTCTTTTAAAAGCAACCAATGGAGCACCACTATCTTTTGACCTAACGGCCAACTTCCTATTCTACGAGAAGTTCTGGGCAGGAGCTGGTTACCGAATTGATAATCAAACCTCGGCTTTAGCGGGTATAGTTGATTTTCAAGTGTCCAAGCAGTTTCGCATAGGTTATGCCTATGAATATCCGTTATCAGACTTAATTGACTATACTGGAGGAACCCACGAAATATTGGTCATGTTTGAATTATTTAAAACAAAACGAATCAAATCACCAAGATACTTCTAAAATATAATCGTATGAAAACTAAAATTATATTCACATTTATTGCCTTAAGTAGTACGTTTCTATTTTCGCAAAAAAGAGTAGCAGATATATTCTTCGAGAATTACTCGTATGTTAAAGCTGCAGAATTATATGAAGAAACCGTTAGAAAAGGTGATAGTAGTGAACATGTATTAACGCGTTTAGGCGATTGTTATTACAACAACTCGGATACTGAATCTGCCGCAATATGGTATAAACTGGCCTTAAATAAATATAAAAAGGTAAATCCTGAATATATTTATAAGTACATCCAGACGCAACGTAGTTTAAGTAACTATGAAGAAGCTGACACCTGGTTAGCCAAATTTAAAGATATTCAAAATGATGATAGACGTGCCGATGATTTAGACGGAAGTAATATTGCGCTTTATGAATCTTTAGAATCCTTAAAAGGTGTGGAAGTAAAAGTTAAAAATCTAGATATTAATTCGAAATATTCTGATTTTGGTGCATTTGTTTATAACAACAATATGTACTTCGCTTCTGCAAGAAATACGGAAAATGATATCTACAAATGGAATAATGAACCCTACCTAGATATTTATTCTGCGGAAGTTAGTCAAGGTGAAAATAATATTGACAGCATTTCAAACCCAACTAGTGTCATTATAAAAGGAAAAGACCGAAATGATGTTCATGAAGCTAGTGTTGCCATAACTAACGATGGAAATACCATGTATTTTACTCGTGATAACGTTAACAAGAAAAATAAGCCGATCTACGATAAAAAAGGAACATCACACCTTAAAATTTATAAAGCCACTAAAGCGGAAGATGGTAGCTGGGATAATGTAATAGAATTACCGTTTAATGACGACATCTACTCTACGGGCCATCCTACTTTAAGTCCAGATAACAAAACATTGTATTTTGTGTCTGATCGTGAGGGCGGCTTGGGACAAACCGATATTTATCAAGTTGCTATTCGCGGCGATTCATATGATGCACCCGTAAATTTAGGCAAAAAAGTAAATACAGAAGGTCGTGAAATGTTCCCATTTGTTGCAAAAGACAGTACACTATATTTTTCCTCAGATGGCTATTTAAACCTTGGTTTATTAGATATTTTTAAAACAAACATCCTTAAAGATGCCGAAGCTGAAGTAGAAAATATGGGTGCTCCATACAATAGTGGCTTTGATGATTTTGCATACTTTGTAGATAGTGATACACAAAAAGGATATTTCTCATCCAATAGAGCCGATGGAAAAGGTGGTGATGATATTTACGGTTTTGTAGCACAACCTTGCAAGCAAATAATTACGGGAACAGTAAGAGACAGTAAGTTACTAACACCAATTGCAATGGCAACCGTTCAATTAATTGATGAAACCGGAAAAATTGTAAGTGAAGTATCAAGTGATGAAAATGGTTTATATCAAATTGAAGCCGACTGTAGTCAAAAATATAAAATTCTCGGTATGAAAGCCGATTACAAAGACGACCTGAAAGATGTTGAAACAACGGATGTTACGGGTGAAGAACACGTAGTAGACTTGAATTTAATTCCGTTAATTAATGATAATGAAATCGTAATTAATCCGATATTCTTCGACTTTGATAAATGGGGAATTAGAGCTGATGCGGCTTATGAGCTGGAAAACATTGTTTCAGTCATGCGCGCACATCCAAATATGGTAATTAAAATTGAATCGCATACTGATAGTCGTGGTGGTGATAACTACAACTTAAAACTTTCTGATAGAAGAGCGAAGTCTACCCAAGAGTATTTATACTCTAGAGGTATTACAACAGATCGTATTGAAAGTGCCATTGGATATGGAGAAACACGTTTAATAAATGAGTGCTCAAACGGTGTGAAATGTTCCGCGGAAAAACATCAAGAAAATAGACGTTCTAAATTTATTATCTTAAAAGATAATGATTAACTAACAGTTGTTTTTAAACATACAGTTAATAAGATTGGCGAACTGATTTAATATGCTTACACATCATTAATACCTTCCTAACAATAGTCTTAATAACTATAAAGCCACTCCAAATGGAGTGGCTTTTAAATTTTAAATAGATAAGATTTAATGAATTAATTATAGTAGATTTACGACCTAAAAAAAAATTAAATCTCAATCTACTATAATTCTAAATGAAACATAATCTACTACGCGCATGTCTTGTATTTTGTATTTACTATTCGTCTCAAGCACAAACACAAACATCTTCGTCTAGTGTTGAAAAATCTGTTTTTGGTATACAAACTGGCTTCTTGGGAATTTGGGTTCATCATGAGGCCAAATTAAGCAATAGTATAGCATTAAGAACGGAACTAGGTTTGGAAGCTGGCATTTTTGATGGTGCTAAATACCCTAAAACGGGATACTTTTTAGTTCCTGCCATCACTTTAGAACCGCGTTGGTATTATAATTTAAATAAACGTGTTAAAAAATCCCGAAATATTTCAGGTAACAGCGGAAATTTTATTGCCTTAAAAACAACCTACCACCCCGACGTTATTGTGGTTACTAATTATGACAATGTCAATTTTATTAGTGATTTTTCTATTGTCCCAACCTGGGGAATTAGACGACAAATTGGAGAACATTTCAATTACGAAACCGGAATTGGTATTGGTTATATTCATTTTTTCAATTCGAACAACGTCTCTTTTGATAATGAAGCCGATCTAGCTCTTAACTTACACTTAAGACTTGGTTATCGTTTTTAATTTCAGGTATTAATAACAAAAAAAACTACCAACTTGGTATCCAAAGTGGTAGTTTTTTTTAAAATAATCTGAATAAAGTCTTATTTATTTCTTAACAAAGATGTTTGTATAATACCAATCGCCTTCCGCATTTTGATCCGCTGATAAGTCAAAATCGGTAAAGTCTCCTTCTATATTCGCTTTATGATTTGTACTATTTAACCAAGCAGTTACAACCGTTTGAGCAGATGTAAAGCCATAAGCTACATTTTCCGATACATCGCGAGCCCCTAAACTACTTTCTAAAAATAATTTACGTTGGTAAAAATTATCATGAGAAACAATATTATTGGTAATCATATAATCTGTATGATTAAATGCCTGCGCTTTAATAATGCCAACATTATTCAACGGGTTTAACCCTTTACTTAATCTATAGTCATTAATCAATTCCATAATTTCTATTTCTATGGTCTTGGTTTCTGGAACTACTAAATTGGATGTATTTATTTCAGCAGCCTTATCTTCTATGGAATCAGAAGAACACGAAGTCATAAACATGACTAATAATAGCATAACTGGTAGTAAAGTAAACTTTTTCATTGTAGGTTATTTAGATTTGGGATTATAAAATTATAATCCTTTCTCTAAACAACTGTTAACAAAATGTTAAAATCGACAAACGACATGCATTTAATCGTTTTTTAATGTATTTAATCGATGAAATACACTTTAATATTTAATTTATATGCATTTCGTCGTCATAATCATGGCGATAATCGATTTTTAACCCAATTAAACGCTGTATCCAATTGATAATGAATCCGGTCATGCAATCTATTAGGCCGTCCCTGCCAAAACTCAATTGAAACGGGCTTTACCATATAGCCACCCCAAAAATCAGGTCTTGGAATTTCTTTTCCTTCGTATGCCTGTTCTAATTTTTTTAAATCGGCTTCTAATTCTGCCCGATCTTTAACCACAGCGCTTTGATTTGATGCTATAGCCCCTAACTGACTTCCTCTTGGGCGCGATTCAAAATAACCATCACTTAAATTCGCTGCTAACTTTTCGGCAACGCCTTTTATTATTATTTGGCGTTCTGCTCCATGCCAGAAAAATGATAAGCATACATGCGGGTTTTTAGCAATAGCTTGACCTTTTTCACTTTCGTAGTTTGTAAAAAAGATAAATCCTTCATAGGTAAAGCGTTTAAGTAACACGACACGGTTTTTAGGAAAGCCATCTAATCCAATAGTTGATATCGTCATGGCATTGGTTTCATCCTGCTCAAAATGAGTATCCACTTCATGAAACCATTTCTTAAAGAGTTCCATGGGATTTTCAGGTGTTTCCTTTAATAAAAGCGCGCCTTTAGCGTAGGTTTTTCTATAATTACTTAAGTCTCCATCCATTGATAATGTCATTTAATTTTTTGTACATTTGCACCAATTTATATGCATTTTACGCCCTAAATTTAAGCATTATTTAATAGAATGAAATTTGAAAATAGCATTTATTTCAACCAATTAAAACATCAAAAAGTAGTATTTCCATTTGGCACCTATTATCTCTTTGATAATTATATCATTGCCGAACATACAGAAGGAATCCACTTCGATTGGCCAGAAATTAAACAAATATCCGATTATTTGATTGAATTTTATGGACCTAATTTAAAAATTGGTCATATAACAAATCGTATAAACCACTACTCTATTGACCCCAATCTATGGATTAAGTTCAATAAAGAATATGGGTTTGTTATTGCATCTGCTATTGTAATCTATGATGACTTTGGCTACCGAAATGCTACTTTAGAAAAACAATTTTCTACTAATAGCATTAAGCGCTGCACCAGTTTGGAAGAAGCTATTTATTTTATGCAAAATTTAAAAGAGTTTAAAACGTAATAACCTTACCATCTCTTGCCAACTCTACAGATTCAAAAATAGTTTCAGCCTCTAATTTAAAATCTTTTAAATTATCGTAACGTGTGGAATAATGCCCTAAAAGTAAGGTACCTACTCCAGCCTGTTTGGCAATGCTAGCAGCTTGCTTGGCGGTACTATGTTTAGTTGGTGCTGCTAATTTTTCATGCTTCTCTAAAAAAGTAGATTCATGATACAGCAAATCAACGTCTTTTATAATTGGAATAATGGCTTCTGAATAAGCAGTGTCGCTACAAAACGCGTAGCTTTTTGGTTTATTTGGGGCTTTAGTAACCTCCTGATTTGAAATGATTATTCCGTCCATATTTTCTACATCAAAACCTTGTTTGAGCTTTCTATAATAGGCCACATCAATATCTGCATTCAAAACTGCATTCATATCCAGTTTGCGCTCACCTGATTTTTCTTTAAAAAGAAAACCGTTGGTGTAAATCCTATGATCTAAAGGAATGGTATGAACTTCCACCTTGTCATCTTCAAAAATCAACGCTGACTCTTTAGACGTGAGCTCATGAAAAATAAGTGGATAATTTGTCCAGGATTCGGCCAATTTCATTTGAAGGGTAATGATATCTTTTAAACCTTTAGGGCCGTAAATATGAAGTTCCGTTTCACGTGTTAATAAACGAAATGTAGAAATTAACCCAACGAGACCAAAAAAATGATCGCCATGTAGGTGTGAAATAAAAATATGCTTAATTCGTGCAAATTTAATTTTATTTCGGCGTAATTCCACTTGAGTACCTTCACCACAATCTATTAAAAATAAATGGTTATTTATGTCCAGAACTTGTGCCGTTGGATTGGTATCGGTACGTGGTGTAGCGCTATAACAGCCTAAAATGGTAAGTTTCATTCGTGTTGTTTGTCGTTAAGTTGTTAAGTCGATTGCGTTCAGATAGCTTAATACCCTGCGACTTACCAACAAACTTTTTTATAAACCTAAATCGCGTTCCATTTCTTCCATTTCAATAATATCGTGCGCTTCTTTTACGGTTGGAACCACTAACAATTCATCTGGCATATCGTCTAAACTTGCTTGATTAGTAACAATTACAAACGATTGTTTTGCTTTTCTATGCTTATTTGATAATTGGAGGAACTCTACAATATCTTGTAACACCACAGGTTTTAAGGTATTTAAATTAACAATAATATTGTCGTTTTTAAAGCGTTCGTATAGCACGTCTATTTTTTTAATTAATTCAATTACCGAAGCTTTCTCTTGGGTAATAATTGTTGTATTGTCAGTTTTATCAAAAATCATCATAGCGTTATTGTTTTATTTTGGATGCTAGTAAATAAATAATGGCCATTCTTACCGCTACACCATTTTCTACTTGGTTTAATATAATAGCTTGGTTGGAATCTGCAACTTCACTGGTAATTTCTACACCGCGATTTATAGGGCCTGGATGCATTATAGTTATTTCCTTATTTAAACTATTTAAAACATCCATAGTTACACCGTATTGTTGAGTATATTCTCTGGTGGATGGAAAATAATTAACTTCCATACGTTCGTTTTGAACTCGAAGCATATTAGCAACATCACACCAATTTAGAGCTTTCTGCAAATTGGTTTCTACCTTAACGCCTAATTTATCAATGTATTTTGGCAAGAGCGTTTTTGGTCCGCACACCATCACCTCTGCGCCTTGCAACTGCAATGCAAAGATATTTGATAAGGCTACACGACTGTGTAAGATATCGCCAACAATAACCACCTTTTTTCCTTTGACCTCTCCTAATCGTTCTCTAATGGAATAGGAGTCCAATAAAGCTTGTGTAGGATGTTCATGAGCACCATCTCCAGCGTTTATAATACTGGCATTGACGTGTTGCGATAAAAATACGCTTGCGCCTGGATTGGGATGACGCATAACAACCATATCTACTTTCATGGATAATATGTTACTAACCGTATCTATTAAGGTTTCTCCTTTTTTTACGGAGGATTGTGAGGCCGAAAAATTTATAACATCAGCTGAAAGTCGTTTTTCGGCTAATTCAAACGATAATTTAGTTCGGGTAGAATTTTCAAAAAATAAGTTAGCAATCGTAATATCCCGAAGCGAAGGTACTTTTTTAATGGGTCTGTTTATCACTTCTTTGAAGTGATCAGCAGTTTCAAAAATAAGCTTGATATCGTCTTTATTAAGGTATTTTATTCCTAATAAGTGGTTGACACTTAATTCGCTCATGATTATTAATTATTCTTTGTTAACTATTAATTAAATAAACGGCATCTTCTCCTTCGTTTTCAACCCAATTTACTTTTACGCGTTCATCATTTATAGCATCTACTTGTCGGCCTTTATAATTAGGCTGAATTGGTAAATGCCTGCTAAAGCGTCTATCAATTAGGGTTAAGAGTTCAATTTCGTGAGGCCTGCCAAAAGATTGAATGGCTGTTAAGGCTGCACGAATGCTTCGTCCAGTATATAATACATCATCTATAAAGACAATTTTCTTGTCTTCAACTAAAAAATTAATTTCGGTGGTATTGGCTTCAAGAGGTTTTTCGCCGCGTCTAAAATCATCTCTAAAAAACGTAATATCTAAAAGTCCTAATTGGACATTTTTGATTTTATATTCTTCTTTTAACATGGTAGCTAAACGGTTGGCAAGAAACTTACCGCGCGGTTGAATGCCTATTAAAACAGTATTGGTAAAGTCGTTGTGATTTTCAATAAGTTGGCAAGCCAATCGATGAAGAATGATGTTGATTTCCTTGGCGTTAAGTAACACTTTTTGACTCATAAACTATCCAAACATATTTGCTAAACAAAGTTACGGTAAAAAAATTGAGTTCACAATGCTTTTATAATACAAAGCATCTTGCGTGCTTATTACTAATTGGCTTTATTCCTGCTTATAAAACTGCTTATAAGCCACAACGTCCAAATAAGCATTAGGCCAGATACTAATCAAACATAACACTTAACAGGTTTTGGAAATCTGTTAAGTCTAGCTTATAAAAGATGTATGTTTCAAGAAAATTTAAGCATAAAAAAAGCCTCTCCAAATGGAAAGGCTTTTTTGTATTATAGAATGAGGAAATTATTTTCCTTCCATTTTATTTTTAAGAGCTTGTAAAGCATCATTGGCATCACCTAAAGTTGGTTTAGCTTCTGCAGCTGCGTTACTAGCAGCAGCTTTTACATTTGCAGCTTCTTCTTCTCTGAAGATTGCTGTATGCGATGCTACTACACGTTTGAACTCTTTGTTAAATTCAATGATTTTGAATTCAGCTTCTTCGCCTTTTTTCAATTTCTTGCCATCTTCTTTTTCAAGGTGACGAGATGGTACGAAAGCTACGATATCTTCATTAAAATCAATAGTTGCACCTTTGTCAACGATTTCTGTTAATTCAGCTGTATGAAGCGTTCCTACTGCGAATTCAGTTTCATATTTATCCCAAGGGTTGTCTGTAGTTTGTTTGTGCCCTAAACTTAATTTACGACCTTCAACATCTAATTCAAGAACAACAACATCTAATGTATCACCTACATTACAGAACTCACTAGGATGCTTGATTTTTTTAGTCCAAGATAAATCAGAAATGTAAATTAATCCATCAATACCTTCTTCTAATTCAACAAACACACCAAAGTTTGTAAAGTTACGTACAATACCTGAATGCTTAGAACCTACAGGATATTTTTTAGTAATATCAGTCCATGGGTCTGGCGTTAATTGCTTAATACCAAGAGACATTTTACGCTCTTCTCTATCTAATGTTAAGATAACGGCATCAACCTCATCTCCTACTGAAACGAAATCTTGTGCTGAACGTAAGTGTGTAGACCAAGACATTTCTGATACGTGAATTAATCCTTCAACGCCATCAGTAACTTCAATAAATGCACCGTAATCTGCAATTACAACCACTTTACCTTTAACTTTGTCTCCAACTTTAACCTCTTCACCTAATGCATCCCAAGGATGTTTAGATAATTGTTTAAGACCTAATTGGATTCTAGATTTGTTTTCATCAAAATCAAGAATTACAACATTTAATTTCTGATCTAACTCAACAATCTCATTTGGATGGTTGATACGAGACCAAGAAAGATCTGTAATGTGAACTAAACCGTCAACACCACCAAGATCAATAAAGACACCATAAGACGTAATGTTCTTAACAATACCTTCTAATACTTGTCCTTTTTCTAATTGACCAATAATTTCTTTCTTCTGCTCTTCAATATCAGCCTCAATAAGGGCTTTATGAGAAACAACAACGTTTTTAAATTCGTGGTTGATTTTAACAACTTTGAACTCCATTGTTTTATTAACATACTGATCGTAATCGCGAATTGGCTTCACATCAATTTGAGAACCTGGTAAGAATGCTTCAATTCCAAAAACATCTACAATCATACCACCTTTAGTTCTGCACTTAACAAAACCATTAACGATTTCACCTGTTTCATGAGCTGCATTAACGCGATCCCATGCTTTGATAACACGTGCTTTTCTGTGTGATAATACTAACTGACCTGTTGCGTCTTCACGAACATCAATTAATACTTCTACTTTATCACCAACTTTTAAATTAGGATTGTAACGGAATTCGTTTAATGAAATAACACCTTCAGATTTTGCGTTAATGTCAATAATGGCATCACGATCTGAAATGTGAATCACTTCACCTTCAACAACTTCATCATCTAAAGTGTCTACGAAATTTTCTGCTACTAATTTTTCAAATTCTTTTAATTGAGAATCTTCAACCTCATCAATACCTTCTTGGTAATTGTGCCAGTTAAAATCTTTTAAGAATTTTTCAGGGTTTGCTTGAGCTTCAGATACAACTGGAGCTTCTGCTGTTTTTACTTCTGTTGCTTCAGTTGCTTCAACTTCTGCTTGTTTTGCTTTTTCAGCCATTTAATATAAGTTAATACAATGCGTTAAAAGTTTTCAACTTCGCGAAACCGCAAGCGCATTGTGTTTTGTATTCTGTGTTGTTTTAGAAAATGGGCGACTAACACACAGAAGGATTATTGTTTTTTTAGTTTATTCCTTTTATTTTCTAACGCGTCGCTAAAAGGAGTGCAAAAATACTATATTTTCTGCAATTAAACAATAAGTAATTTTCTAAAAATTAAAGATTTAGTTATTTTCTTGAATCGCTGCTTCTGCCAACTTAACAATTTTTTGGAATTGTTGGTCCAGAGACAAATGAGAATTGTCTATTTCAATAGCATCATCTGCTTTTCTTAAAGGTGAATCTTCTCGGTTAGAATCAATATAATCCCGTTCTTGAATATTATGGAGTACATCATTATAGGTTACTACATCGCCACGGCTAATAAGTTCATCAAAACGACGCGTAGCACGCGTTTCTGACGAAGCCGTCATAAATATTTTGAGTTCTGCTTGTGGGAAAACAACGGTTCCTATGTCGCGACCATCCATAACCACTCCTTTTTCAGCACCCATTTTTTGTTGCTGTTTTACTAATTGGTAACGCACTTCTGGAATAGCAGCAACCTGACTCACAAAATTACTGACTTCTAAAGTGCGAATGGCTTTTTCTATATTTTCACCATTTAAATACACATCAGCAACATTTGTGGTTTCGTTTAGTTTGAAATAAACAACCACATCGTGAAGTTTGGATACCAAACCGACCACGTCAAATTGAGTCGAATTAATAAAACCATATTTCATGGCGTAATACGTCACGGCACGATACATAGCACCAGAATCCACATAAATATATCCTAAATGTTTGGCTAGTTGTTTAGCAACGGTACTTTTACCTGTTGAAGAAAAGCCGTCTATGGCAATGGTTATTTTTTGCATTTATCTTAAATCTAATTGCATGCCGAAAAAATTGGCATTGGATGCGCTTGTATATCTTACATGCGTAAAACTAAATCTAAATTTATTCAATTTCAGTCCAATTCCCGCAGAAATACCTGAAAAATTTCGTTGATCTACAATACGCAGCTCCTCACCCTTTCTGAAATTATAACCCAATCGGATATTAAAAGCACCTGCTGGAAAAATTTCAGCACCCAATATCGTATGTCTTATAACATTGCCGAAGAAACCAACTTTTTCTTGTGTTTGATTTCCTTCTAAATCCGTTTCAGCACGAGCCGGATTAGAAACGCCAATGGGCCATTTTTGTAAATTTTCAAAAGTAACGTGCCAACGTAATGGTACGTTTTCTAATGTTTGTGACATTCCAAAAGCGACTTCAAACGGCAACGGCTCATTTTGTCCTGCATAGGTTGTAATTTGTAATCCTAAATTGCGAACTACTAATGTAGCTTGAAATTCAATATCTTCATTTACATACATTAAACCAGCATCTAAAGCAGCTCCGAAAGAGTTGTATTGTTCTAATTTGGATGTAATTAATTTAACAGTTCCTCCTAAATAAAAATCGGAATACCCAATTTGTCTGGAATGTCCAAAGGATATAGCCGCTTCATTTCCACTAAACGAGCCTGTGGCGTTTCCTTGTTCGTCATAACCATCAAAACTTCCGTAATTTATATAGGTAACACCTCCAAAGAATGTGAGTGTGCGTCTATCCCAAGTGTAACCATAAGCTGCCGTTCCATAACTTATGCCTCCTAAATAACTAGAGTAATTAAGCGCTAACTGATTATCCATTTCGTCATTTATAGCTGCAGGATTGGTTAAAGCTTGACTAACATCATAATCCAAATTGGTAAACACTTTACCACCTAAAGCGGCTTGACGTGGGGAAGAAATTAGATTTAAAAATTGATATGTAGATTCACCACCAACTTGCGCAATCGCAGAAAGGCATAAAAGCAAGCAAAATCCAGTGGTAATTTTCTTTAACATATAAGGTTACGACGAAAGTAAGTCTATCTATAAACGGCTGCAAGTATAATTTATTTTTACATCATAAAAAAACCTCGAAAATAATTTCGAGGTTTTAATCTATGTAATGTCACTTTTTACAGTTTTTTGGCATTCTTCACCTTCTGATTAGTGAGTGCCAACTTAATAACATCGCTCATTTCAGACACATAATGGAAGGTTAAACCTTTTAAATATTCTGGTTTTATTTCTTCAATATCACGTCTGTTTTCTTCACTTAATAAAATTTCTTTTATACGTGCACGTTTCGCAGCAAGAATTTTCTCCTTAATACCTCCTACTGGTAGCACCTTACCACGCAGTGTAATTTCGCCAGTCATGGCTAAACTTTTTTTTACTTTTTTCTGTGTAAATAAGGAAACTAATGATGTTAACATAGTAACACCTGCACTTGGTCCATCTTTAGGGGTTGCGCCTTCAGGCACGTGAATGTGAACATTGTATTTATCAAAAACATCAGGGTCTAATCCTAAATCTTCTGCATTGGATTTAATATATTCCATGGCAATCGTTGCCGACTCCTTCATTACTTTCCCTAAATTACCGGTAACCGTTAAGGTACCTTTTCCTTTAGATAGAATAGATTCAATAAATAAAATATCGCCACCAACACGTGTCCACGCTAATCCGGTAACCACACCTGCAACGTTATTATTCTCATACTTATCGCGTTCCATTTTTGGGCCGCCAAGCACTTCAATAATATCTTCATTGGAAATTTTAACGTTATACGTTTCTTCCATAGCAATACTTTTGGCTGCATAGCGCACCATTTTGGCCAATTGTTTTTCCAAACCACGTACACCAGATTCCCGTGTATACCCTTCTACTATTTTCTCTAATTGCGGCTTGGCAATTTTAAGATGTTTATCCGTTAATCCGTGTTCCTTGAGTTGTTTTGGCAATAAATGGCGTTTAGCTATTTCCACTTTTTCCTCTATAGTATAACCCGTTACATTTATAATTTCCATTCTATCCAATAATGCTGGTTGAATGGTAGATAAACTATTGGATGTAGCAATAAACATGACTTTAGATAAATCGAAGCCCATTTCTAAAAAGTTATCATGAAATTCGCTGTTTTGTTCCGGATCTAAAACTTCCAGCATAGCAGACGAAGGATCACCTTGATGCGAATTAGACAATTTATCAATTTCATCTAAGACAAAAACAGGATTGGATGTTCCGGCCTTCTTTAAACTTTGAATAATACGCCCTGGCATAGCACCAATATAGGTTTTACGATGTCCGCGTATTTCCGCTTCATCTCGTAAGCCACCAAGCGACATACGCACATATTCGCGTCCCAATGCTTCGGCTACAGACTTTCCTAATGAAGTTTTACCAACACCTGGAGGTCCATATAAACATAGGATAGGCGATTTCATATCTCCTCGTAATTTTACGACCGCTAAATGTTCAATAATCCGACGTTTTACATCATCTAAACCGTAATGATCACGATCAAGAATACGCTGGGCGCGTTTTAAATCGAATTTATCTTTACTGAATGTATTCCATGGTAAATCTAGAAATAAATCCAAATAATTTCGTTGTATAGAATATTCGGCAACTTGAGGATTCATGCGTTGCATTTTAGCTAATTCTTTTTCAAAATGCTTGGCTTCCTTTGTTCCCCATTTCATTTTTTTAGAACGTTTACGCATGTCTTCTAATTCCTCATCATGACTTACACCACCCAATTCTTCTTGAATGGTCTTCATTTGCTGGTGCAAGAAATATTCACGTTGTTGTTGATTCATATCACTTTGAACCTTGGATTGAATATCGTTTTTAAGTTCCAATTTCTGGAACTCCATATTCATATATTTCAACGTTTCGAGAGCACGATCTTTTAAATCGTTTGTTTCTAATAAACTTTGTTTTTCCGTAACACTTAAGTTCATATTAGAGGATACGAAGTTTATTAAAAACGAATTACTCTGAATGTTTTTAATAGCAAACGATGCTTCACTTGGAATATTTGGGCTTTCCTCAATAATTTGAAGAGACAGTTCCTTTATAGAGTCTATAATAGCTTCAAACTCCTTATTTTGTTCAGCTGGTCTTGCTTCCGGAACATCTTCAATGGTTGCTCTTATATAGGGATCTTCTGTTAATACGTCCTTTATTTTAAAACGTTTTTTACCTTGAATAATAACCGTTGTGTTACCATCAGGCATTTTTAAAACTTTTAAAATACGCGCTACCGTTCCTGTTTCATGAATATCCGAAGCTTTTGGGTTTTCAACCGCTTCATCCTTTTGCGATACCACACCAATTACTTTACTGCCTTTATTGGCGTCGTTAATTAGTTTTATGGATTTATCACGACCGGCTGTAATAGGAATTACCACACCTGGAAACAAAACTGTATTTCGTAATGATAAAATAGGAAGCGTTTCTGGTAAAGCTTCGTTATTTATTTCTTCTTCATCTTCAGGTGTCATTAAAGGAATTAATTCTGAATTTTCGTCAAAATCTTGAAATGACAAACTGTCAAGGTTTAAAAAATTAGATTTCTTCATAGATATATTTAAGTCATTCTGTCATTAATTGGGGTTAAAAACAGAATCGTCTTTATGTTTTAATAATTCATTTTAGAAATATACAACTCGTTATCAGCTATTCATACCTTATTACAGCTGTATATATGCCTATAGTATTCAATTTATATGCCATGAATAAAAAGTCCCTTAAAACTAGTGCATTTTGCAATTATTCTTAAGTCTTATTTAATTCATACCTGCTTAAATATACATTTTTGTTAAATTTTCAGAGCCGCAAAACTTCGCGTATAACAACTCTATTGATAATGTATCAAGGGTTTAACAGATTAGGAATAGTAGTTTGATAATTTATTTACTAGATAATTTATGGTTGATTTTGTTAACCTTTTATTTCGTTACACATTAATATATAGAAATATTAAACACACAAATTATGAGAAGATTACATGTATATGCCATTACAGCCCTATTAATTTTTGCATTTAGCGCGCCTTTACATGCCCAACGCGGCATGATTAAGCGAAAAATTAAAAATGATATGAAGGAGAAATATGCGGAACCGGAACGAGAAAAAGGACGCGATGCCCTCCGCGATGTAACCTACGAAAATGATACGCGCTACCCAATACCAGAGAATCCTGTAAAAGCCACACTAGCAATGGAAATTAAATCCTTTAAAAAAAATGGCAAATTAGATGATACAAATACCACAAAACTCGTTTTTGGTGAAACGGGTGAATGCATGATTATGAATGAAGATGATAAAAATGAAACCCGAATGCTTTTTGACTATAAAGGTGCAGCCATGTATATGGTAAATCCTAAACAAAAATCGGCTACAAAAATGCCTATGATTAATTTTCAAAAAATGGCGCAACGCATGGCGGAACATCAAATGGATTTGGATGACGATACTGGAACTTGGGAACGTACCAATGAGCAAAAGGAAATTAATGGTTATAATTCTCGTAAGTATATTTATACCAACGCAGAGGAGAAAACGATTACCCATGTTTGGGTTACCCAAGATATTACAATCGATTTAAGCGAAAACCATCTTTTTGGCGGACAGATAAAGAATTTTATAAATTCGCCAGCCACGGCCAATTCAGCTTCAACAGACGAAAATGCACCAAGAGGCATGATGATACGAAGTGTTTATTTTGAAAAAAATCGAGACACGCCGAGTATGCAAATGGATATAACAGAGTTTAGTGAAAAGTCAAATCCTAAATATTTTGATTTAAGCAATTATGAGGTAGTTGACGTTTTAGGTAAACTATAATTTAAAATATCCATTTTATTATAAAAATAAGGTCTATTTATATTGTAGGACAACTTGCATTAACATCCAATAGGTTTGGTTAAAGCATACTACTGGATGTTTTTTTATGGTAAACGTTTAGGATATATAAAATAATCCCATTGAAAACTATATCACAGATAGCTTACAGTTTTAACCATAATTTCAAATTATTATGGCGAACTGATAAATCGATTTCATAAAACACCCTAAATAACTCAAAAGTAACTAGGCCTTTATATAGAAAATTAAACTTTTTAAAAATTTATTAAGTAATGTATTTACCTATCTTTTTTTAAAACACTAAAGAAATATAAAACGGTTTCGATAACCGAGAAATTAAGAACAACGTTTTAAACTATAAAACCAAGCGTAATTCATCAGGGTCTTTTGCCTTTAGATATTACAAAAGAAAACACAGAATCTATTTTTGTTAAACTATATAATAAATAAAACTAATTATGAAAAAATTACAAATTACATTAAAACCATTAATCTTTTTACTTGCCATGGGCTTCGCTATTTCGAGCTGTAGCAGTGACGATAGCATAGAGCCAATTCCTCAAAATAATGTGCCACCAACACTTTTGGACTGCGATTTCTTTAGTGCTGGAGGTGATATTCATCTCGAAAATATACCGGATGCGCCAGTAGATTATATTATAAGTTGCGATCCTAGAATTAAAGCCAATCTACTAATTGACGCAGGTGTTGTAATTGCGTTTGAAAAAAATGCAGGATTACAATTTATAGAAGATGAAAATTATAAAATAGAAATGAGGGGAACCTCTAGCAATCCTATAATTTTAACAGGTACAGAAAAAAACAAAGGACATTGGAGAGGTTTATTAATGACTAGCGATAATCCTTCTAATATTATGAGCCATGTAACGGTTGAATATGCAGGTCAAATTCGTCCTGGAGGCTGGAACTATAAAGGTGCTGTTATAGGTTCTTGGGGAGCTGTTATGGAGTTGGATAGCTGCACCATTCAAGATTGTCAAGAAATAGGCCTGCATTGGGTAGGATACGCATCCACCTTAAACATTTCAAATTCAACGTTTACAAGGAATGATCTTCCTATTTTAACGAATCCAAATTTTATCAATTCTATTGATGAAACTAGTACCTATTCTGGAAATGTCAATGATTATATCCGGTTAGAACACACTGATGTTAACAAAGATATTACATTTCATAATATAGATGTACCATTTTTCTCCAATGGATTTAAGCCAAGCAATAGCGCTAAAAGGCGATTTACATTTAAGCCAGGTGTTACATTAATTATGGATGCAGGAAGTGAAATTCGTTTTAATAATGCGTTTTCTTACCAACATGAAACTATAATGGTTGGTACAGCAGACAATAGAATTACCATTAAAGGAAAAGAAGCGGTTCCAGGGTATTGGAAAGGAATAAGTATAGAATCTAATAGTCCATTAAATGAAATAAGGTTTTTAGATATTTCGGATGCTGGTAAAACTACAGGTTATCCAAATGGCGCTATAAAATTAGGACATACTGATTATTTAAAAATTCACGATGTTAACTTTATTAATTGCTTTGAATATGGTGTGAGCATCAATTATTATTATGGTTATAATTTTTTCCTCGAATATAGTAACCTCACATTGGATAATACACCAAAATTATTCTCAGATTGGCAAGGAGCGGAAGTTATTGATCCATATAATCCATAATAGATTTACGAGGTTTATTCCCAAATCTTTAATTAGTCTGTTAGACCATTAAAAAAAGCGTCCTTTTAGAATTAAATCTAAAGGGCGCTTTTTTCATTGGCCGGAAATAAAACACCCGTTAAATTCTATATTGTTTTATCGCCAATTCAAAAAATTCTACTAGTGATTTTATCTTTTATCTAAAATAATTCTACCACCTTCAAAACACGCATTCATTTCAATGAGAATTTGTTACAGAAGCTTCTTCAACTGAGTTCTTAATTCATAAATTTAAAGAATATATAAACTTTTTTCTTTTCAACTGTAACAATTCGTTTTTTGTAGCATCTTTATAATAACAAACCGATTTATTTTTGACACTAACCACAAAAAATATTGAAGAGCTCATTGCTTTGTGCCAATCTGGTAACCAACAAGCGCAGTTGGAAATTTACAACAGATATTACAAAGCCATGTATAATACCGCTTTTAGAATTGTAAAAAACGCTTATGAAGCTGAAGATATTATGCAAGAATCATTTTTATCAGCCTTTACCAAGCTTGACACTTTGCAGGAAGCAGCAACATTTGGAGCTTGGTTAAAACGAATTGTGGTAAATAAAAGTATTTACCTGTATCATAAAAATGATAAGCACCAAAATGTTCCTGTAGACGCCGTTTTATACAAATTAGAGGATGAAAGCTCTAGTATAAGTAGTGAAGAAACAGAAAGCACCAATAAGGTGAAGGTAATTATTCAAGCCATAAACAGTTTAAAAGATAATTACAGAATTGCATTAACCCTACATTTAATTGAAGGATATGATTATGAAGAAATTGGCATCATTACCAATGTAACCTATGCAAATTGCAGAACCACCATTTCACGTGCAAAAGAAAAATTAAGACAAGCCCTAGAGCCTATATTAAATTATTAAAACAGTTATTATGAAACCAGACGATTTAGATACGTTATTTACTGATTTACAAGCTGATTTTGATATAGAACAGCCTAAAGACAATCATGAAGAACGTTTTTTAGCAAAGCTAAATAAACAGGCAATCACCAATAAACCCAAACCTAAAGTTCGAAAACTGTGGTTACCAATTATAAGTATTGCGGCCTCCATTGTATTATTGGTTTCGCTAGCTATTGGATCCAATTCAAATTCAGAAATCACGGGATTAGCAAGCGTTTCGCCAGAAATGGCTAAAACAGAAAGTTTTTTTACAGCTACTATTTCTGCAGAATTAAAAAAATTAGAGGCATCCTCCAATAGTAAAACACGCTTACTTATTAAAGATGCTATGGTGCAGCTAAACAGATTGGAAGCTGAATATAAAATTCTTATTTCCGATTTAATTGAAAGCGGACAAGATCAACGTGTTATTTATGCCATGATTTCCAATTTTCAAAATCGTATTGAAGTTCTAGAAAACACCTTAAAACAAATTGAACATGTAAAAGCATTAAACAACAACTTATCAGAAAAAACTCTTTAAAATATACCTCATGAAAACAAACATTTTATATAAACTCGTCTTGATTTTCGCACTTTTACCTGTAGTAGTTTCAGCTACTACAAATCCTGAAAAGCGTGATAAACATTCTGAAGAAAAAACAATTAAGAAATCTTATAATGTCTCTAAAAACGCAACCTTAAAAATTGATAATAGCTATGGTAACTTAAATATTATTACATGGAATGAAAACCGCATTGAAATCACGGTTAATATTACTGTTAGCGGTAATAATGAAGATAAAGTGCGTGAAAAAATTGACAATATTAACGTCGATTTTGAAGCGAGCTCAAATTACGTTTCAGCAAAGACTATTTTTAGTAAAGGAAAATCTAATTCTTGGTGGAACTGGGGCAGTAACAGTAGTATTAATATGAAGGTGAATTATGTAATAAAAATGCCAATGACCAATTCCGTTGATTTGGATAATGATTATGGCAGTATTATTTTGGATAAATTAGAAGGAAACGCCAAAATTAATTGCGATTACGGTAAAATTACCACCAAAGAGTTAATGGGAAATACGAATGAGATTGAATTTGATTATACTAAAAATTCCTACTTTGAATATATAAACAACGGAACGATAAATGCCGATTACAGTGAGTTTACCGTTGCAAAAGCTAAAAACATACATTTAGAAGCGGATTATACCAACTCCAAATTTGAAACCATTGAAGATTTAAAATACGATTGCGACTATGGATCACTTACAGCGGATAGAGCTAATAATGTTAGTGGCTCTGGCGATTATTTAACCATTGTTTTAGGCGATATCTATAAAAACGTATCAATCGATTCAGATTATGGTTCTATTAAAATAAAAAACATCAAAGCTACAGCTAAAAACATTACGATAGATTCCGATTATGTTGGAATACATATCGGTTTTGAATCGGGTTATCATTTCAACTTTGAAATAGATTTAGACTATGCATCGCTTCGCAGTCATGACGGCTTTGAATTTAATAAGAAACGTGATGAATCGACCAGTAAATATTATCAAGGGTATTACGGTTCTTCCAACACGAATAACTACATTAAAATTATTTCAGATTACGGAAGCGTAACCATTGACAAAAACTAAATAGTAATCAAGATAATAACCACTAAAATCAAACACTATGAAAAATCAAATTTTATTACTCACCATCTTATTAACCACTGCTGTTAGCTGCGCACAATTTGGTAAAAAAGTTTCAGGAAACGGCAACGTTGTAACTCAGGATAGAAACACCAGCGATTACTCCGAAATTAGTTGTGCAGGACCATTCGATTATATTTTGGTTTCAGGAACCGAAGGACAACTTACAATTGAAGGTGAAGAAAATTTGCTGAAACATGTCATTACCGAAGTAAAAAACGGAACGCTTTCAGTAAAAACAGAAAATGGCATTAATTTGAATACCAGTCGCGGAAAAACAATTAAAGTAACAATTCCTTTTAAGGATATTGAAGAAGTAAGTTTAGCAGGATCTGGAGATTTATACAGTAAAGACCAAATAACGGCTGATGAATTTGATGTTAATTTGGCTGGATCTGGAGACATTCGATTGGAAATAGTAGCCAACGAAATAGAAAGTCATTTGGCAGGTTCAGGCGATATTACATTAACAGGAAAAACCAGAGACTTGGAATTAAGTATTTCCGGTTCTGGAGATTATAGCTGTTATGGATTAGAAGCTGATAATACAGAGGTCACCATTTCGGGTTCTGGCGATGCTCAAGTTGTAAGTAATGCTTATTTAAAAGTGCGCGTTTCAGGATCTGGAGATGTAACGTATAAGGGAAGACCAGCAAAAGAGGATACGAAGATTTCGGGTTCTGGGAGCGTGAGCATGAAGTAAAATACGGACGAATTTTATTAGGAGCGATACAAAAAAACCCGAAGCACGTGCTTCGGGTTTTTTGTAAAGTGACATTAAGTTACCCTAATTTAATGTGTATTCTAATAATGTAACAGAACCACCGCCTGAGATATATTCAATTAAGCCAATATCCTTTGCGTAAAAATAATCCGCTTCTTCAGTTTGTCCCGATGCCGACACAACTAAATGCACATGTAAAACATTGGTATACGCGGTTCCCTCTACGGTTTTAGTCATATCCCGTTCAATCATCTCTAACGTATATAGTGCATTTACAGGTGTATCAGGAATTCCTGGTGCCCCATCTGTTGGCGTAAACGAAAGTGTATAGTTAACATTAGAACTCCATGTATCACCTACTTCTGCGTCATCCTTAAGCATATTTACCACAAACGGTGTGGACTGCACCTCAAAACCAGGAAGCTCATAATAAACTTCATTGCGCACATAATAATTGGCACCTCCTTTACGCATCCATGCTGGAATCCCTAATAAATTATCAAACTCAAAGTAATTGATACCATCAATGATTTCGGTTCCTATTATGGTATAGGTTTCTTCCGTTCCGCCTAAGGCATTATACGTCCATGTATTTCCCACCGCTCTTGGCCAATAATCTCCCGTGGTGTTTCCACTTGGTTCATTATTTCCATTGCCTTCGACTCCGTTTAAGCCGGCATCAAGCGGCTCATTATCACAAGCAGTAAACGTAATGAAAAAGATTGAAAGAGATAAAAGTGTCAAAGATTTGAGGTATTGTTTCATGTTCCTAGTTTTATATTAATTTTTTATTATGTTGTTCGATTCACGTGGCACTCTAAATAAGAGCAAAATTCCAAAGAGGAAAAATACGAATAAAAATAAAATGGCATTTCGCATGCTTCCCGTAATCTGATCTATAGTTGCAAAAATAATCATACCAATGACAATTCCTATTTTTTCGGCTACATCATAAAAACTAAAATAAGATGTGGTATCCGCAGTTTCAGGCAAGAATTTAGAATAGGTGGATCGTGCCAAAGCTTGAATTCCTCCCATAACTAATCCCACAAAACCTGCAGTAAGATAAAAATGAATAGGCGTAATAACGAAATAGGCAGCTAAACATAGCAGCATCCAAATAATATTTACAGCAATTAGCGTTTTAATATTTCCAAATTTTTCAGAAGCTCTAGATGTTAGAAAAGCACCTAAAATTGCCACCACTTGAATCACTAAAATACTGATAATTAAGCCAAAGGTTTTTTGACCATCGTCAGCCCATAAAATCTCCTCCTCGCCAAAATAAACCGCAATCAGCATAATAGTTTGTACGGACATACTGAAAACAAAAAATGCCGCTAAATAGCGTTTTAAGCGTAAATTTTCTTTTAATTGTCGCCATACTTGGCGTAACTCCCTAAAACCATTCAGTACCACATTCCGTGTTACTTTTCCGCCATTTTTAACGCCTTTAGGTAGTATGTAAAAGGTGTATTGACTGAATAAAATCCACCATAATCCCACAGTTACAAATGCCACACGCATGGCTTCAACAGACGCCGCATTTTTAGCATCCTCCAATGCCAAAGCAATTTTGGCATTAGTACCGGTTTCTCTAATAGAATCGGCTATACTAATATCAAAGCCAAATACGCCAGGAAACATAACCAACCCTAAATTAAATAACAGGAGAATAACACTACCTACATACCCTAATGAAAATCCTCTGGCACTAATACGGTCTTGTTGCTCAGGAAATGCAATATCTGGTAAATAGGAATTGTAAAAAACCAAACTCCCCCAATATCCAATAAGCCCCATAAAATAACAGAGTAAACTAATGTAAATGTGATCTAAACTAAACCAATATAACCCAATGCAACCAATGCCACCCACGTAACAAAAAAACTTCATAAAGGCTTTCTTATTCCCTATATAATCGGCAATTCCAGATAATAAAGGCGACAAGATAGAAACTACTAGAAATGTAAACGCCGTTACAAATGTAATGAGTGCTGTACTCTTAAAATTGTAGCCAAAAGCCGATACGACCTTAATTTCCGAAATAAATAAGGACGAATAGAAAATTGGAAATATAGATGATGCTATGGTTAACGTATAGACCGAATTGGCCCAATCATAAAAAGCCCAAGCATTTAGAAGTTTTTTACTGCCTTTAGGTAGTGGTTGTTTCATAAAAAAAGCTGCTCTTTTTTGAGCAGCTCCTAAAGTAAACAAATATTTTTAAACAGTTAATATTTCCCTAACGATCTAAATTCAGATACGCCAAATTTTTTGGCTTCTGACTTGGCTTGTGGTACTAAATTAGTTAAGTTTTCAATTCGTGAAGCATTGGCTGGGTGTGTGCTTAAAAATTCAGGTGGTGCTTGTCCACCACTATTGGCATCCATACGTCTCCATAAATTGGCCGCTTCTTCTGGATTATAACCAGCAACAGCCATTAAAATTAACCCTATTTTATCAGCTTCTGTTTCATGACTTCTACTAAACGGTAACATAACACCAACCTGCGTACCAATTCCGTACGATTGGTTAAAAATATCACGTGTTTGGTTATCTTCAATAAGTACGTTTCCAGCTAAAGCAATACCTTGCTGAATATAAGCAGCACTCATGCGTTGCTGACCATGATTAGCCAATGCATGCGCCACCTCATGACCCATAATTGCAGCAATAGCTGTTTCGTTTTCAGCAATTGGTAAAATCCCTGTATAAAAGGCAATTTTACCACCTGGCATACACCAAGCATTAACTTGGTCGGATTCTATTAAATTGTATTCCCACTTATAGCCTTCCAAATAACCTTGATAGCCATTGGCATTTAACCAACGTTCTGCCGAGACTGAAATACGCTGACCAACACGCTTAATCATTTCAGATTGAGACGTACCAGTTATTACTTTATTTTCTGCTAAAACTTGATTATACTGCTGAAATGCCGTTGGGAATAATTGATCATTCGAAACCAAAGCCATTGTTTGACTTCCTGTAAATGGATTTGTTGCGCAGGATGCGACTAAAAGTAATACGAATAATCCACTTATTTTTTGTTTGAATTTCATGTGTTTTGGGTTTTCTTTTTCTAAATTAACAAAAATTGAACCATTTTAAAAGTTCAATTTTAAATAGTTAACAAATATAAGTTATAAATACATAAATTGAAATAACCTGTTATGTTTTAATAGTCTTTCCGACCAAATAAGAAAAACAACTATGAAATATATCCTATCTGTAGTCCTATTAACGGTTTTTTTTAGCTGTAACAGTTCTGCTCAAAAAAAGAATTCTAATGAGAATACAGCATTTCCAATTTCCAAAACCGAAGCTGAATGGAAACAAGAATTAACTCCTGAACAGTTTTACGTGATGCGCGAAGCTGGAACAGAACGTGCGTTTTCAAGCCCTTTAGATAAAAATTATAAAAAAGGAACCTACGTATGTGCTGCCTGTGAAACACCCTTGTATAAAAGTGAACATAAATTTGATTCCGGAACCGGATGGCCAAGTTTTGATCGTGTTATTGAGGGCAATGTTGCGTTTGGAACCGATAACGATTTAGGCTACGCCAGAAATGAAGAACACTGTGCAAATTGTGGTGGGCATTTAGGTCATGTTTTTAATGATGGCCCACGGGAAACTACTGGAAAACGTCATTGTATAAATGGTACGGCTTTAAAATTCATTCCAGAGTCTTAAATTTCCCATTCTTTAAAAAAGTATAGCATTATAAAAATTTCTATTTTTGTAATGCTATTTTTATTTTATGGAAAACGATTTATTAACGGGTATAATAAAGCAGTTTAATTACTACAAAACGGTTGGAGATAAAACGTTCGACCAATTAACTTTTGAAGAAATGACTTGGCAGTATAACGATTCGGCCAACAGTATTTCCATAATTGTTAAGCATATGGTTGGTAATATGTTCAGCAGATGGACCAATTTTTTAACGGAAGATGGTGAAAAAATTTGGCGCCAACGAGACCAAGAGTTTGAAGCCACCTATACCAATAAAGACGAATTAATATCTGCGTGGGAACGCGGTTGGAAATGTCTTTTTGATGCCATTGAGCCTTTAAAAAACAACGAACTAAACACCATAGTTTATATCCGGAATGAAGAGCATTTAGTTTCTGAAGCCATTTTTAGACAATTAGGACACTACGCCTACCACATTGGTCAAATAGCACATATTGGCAAAATGTTGAAAGATAATGAATGGCAATCCTTATCAATTCCAAAAGGGAAATCCGTAGCCTATAACCAAGTGAAATTTTCAAAGGAAAAAGAAAATAAATAGTTTACAAATGATGCGTATCTATTAAAGATTTCTATGTCATTGCAAACAACTTAATTGCTTATGCTTTTTGCTAAAAAATTAGCACATCTGCGTGAGTGATAGTAACGGCATCCTTTTGCTTTTTCTGCAAAAGATATAGTGAATAGCACGACCTTTAGGTCACGCCCAAATAAAAATGAAACTACAATTTATTATATCGGCTATGTTTCGTAAATTCGTAGCATCAAAAAACGATTAAAAAAAACACAATGAGTAAATACGATATTATTGTTCTTGGAAGTGGCCCTGGAGGTTACGTAACTGCTATTAGAGCATCACAATTAGGTTTTAAAACTGCTGTAATTGAAAAAGAAAACCTTGGTGGTGTTTGTTTAAATTGGGGTTGTATTCCTACCAAAGCCCTTTTAAAATCGGCTCAAGTTTTTGAATACTTGAAACACGCTGAAGATTATGGGTTATCTGTTAAAGAAGCTGACAAAGATTTTGATGCGGTTGTAAAACGCTCAAGAGGTGTTGCAGATGGCATGAGCAATGGTGTTAAGTTTTTAATGAAGAAAAATAAAATTGACGTTATTGAGGGTTTTGGCAAATTAAAACCTGGAAAAAAAGTAGACGTTGATGGAAAAGAATATTCTGCCGATCATATTATTGTTGCTACTGGTGCACGCTCTCGTGAGTTACCAAGTTTGCCACAAGATGGTAAAAAAGTTATTGGTTACAGAGAAGCCATGACGCTCAAAGAGCAACCAAAAAAGATGATTGTTGTAGGTTCTGGTGCTATTGGTGTTGAGTTTGCATACTTCTACAATTCTATGGGAACAGATGTTACTATCGTTGAATTTTTACCAAACGTGGTACCTGTTGAAGATGAAGATGTATCAAAACAGTTAGAGCGTTCATTTAAGAAAAGTGGTATTAAAATCATGACATCTTCTGAAGTTACAAAAGTAGACACATCGGGAACTGGTGTAAAAGCAACGGTTAAAACCAAGAAAGGTGAAGAAGTTCTGGAAGCAGATATTATTTTATCAGCTGTTGGAATCAAGTCTAATATTGAAAATATTGGTTTAGAAGATGTTGGTATTGCGGTTGATCGTGATAAGATTTTAGTAAACGATTTTTATCAAACAAATATTCCTGGTTACTACGCAATAGGCGATGTTACACCTGGACAAGCATTAGCACACGTTGCGTCTGCAGAAGGTATTTTATGTGTTGAGAAAATTGCAGGTCAGCATGTGGAAGCTTTGGACTATGGTAATATTCCAGGTTGTACATATGCATCTCCAGAAATTGCATCTGTTGGTTTAACGGAAAAGCAAGCTAGAGAAAAAGGATTGGATATTAAAGTTGGAAAATTTCCGTTTTCGGCTTCTGGAAAAGCGAGTGCTTCTGGTGCTAAAGATGGCTTTGTTAAAGTAATTTTTGATGCTAAATATGGCGAATGGTTAGGTTGCCACATGATTGGTGCTGGTGTAACCGATATGATTGCAGAAGCTGTTTTAGGAAGAAAACTAGAAACTACAGGACATGAGGTATTAAAAGCAGTACATCCACACCCAACAATGAGTGAAGCAGTTATGGAAGCTGTTGCTGATGCTTATGGTGAAGTAATACACCTTTAATAAATAAGGAATCCGGTTTACGGTTCTCAAATGGAAGAGCTTATTACCGGAGGAATCCCATTTAGAAATATAAAAAAGCACGATTCTTATAAGAATCGTGCTTTTTGCTTGTATGTTTTTAATGTTAACGTCAAGGAATTTTTACCTTGAATACGGATTTAGGATGGAATAAAACTCTGAATAGCCAATTCATAACTTTGAAGACCAAATCCTAAAATAACGCCTTTGGCATGAGGTGCAACATAGGAATGATGTCTAAATCCTTCGCGCTTAAACGTATTAGAAATATGAACTTCTACAACAGGGGTTTCTATGGCAGCAACGGCATCACCAATGCCTACAGACGTATGCGTATAAGCGGCTGCATTTAAAATAATCCCATGATAGCTAAAACCGACTTCTTGAATTTTGTCAATAATTTCACCTTCAATATTAGATTGAAAATGCTCTATTGTAAATGACTCATATTTTGACTTGATGGTATCAAAAAATTCAATGAACGTTAAGCTCCCGTAAATTTGCGGTTCACGTTTCCCTAATAAGTTTAAATTGGGACCGTTTATAATGATTAGTTTTTTCATAAAGTAAAGGTATAAAAAAAACCGAAGTGTGGACTCCGGTTTTAATTTATGATTATGTGTGGATTAGAACATAAAACCAACACCTACTTGCCATAGTGCGTTTTTGGCATCTAGATTTTCAAAAACAGTATCATCTTTAAAAATATCTGTTAAACCAAATGTATAACGACCATTTACAAAAAATCCGTTATCAAATTTATAGGCAGCTCCTAAAGCTAAACTAGTATCAAAATCTTTGATATACGAATCATCTTGATTAATTTCAATATCACCACCATCCGAATTTGGTTGAAAATCTAACTCTTCATGAATTTTAAAACCAAATTGTGGTCCGGCTTCTACACTTAATCCTTCAACTAAATACACTTTAACTAATACAGGTACTTGGATATAATCCAATTGGTATTCTATATTATCGTCCGTATCAAAAACATTGTCTTGATCTATTTCACGCACATCAAAACCTTGTCCAGAGTACATAACTTCTGGCTGAATGGATAAGCGTTCTGTAATTGGGATTTCGGCTAAAACACCCACATTAAAACTAGTACGCGATTTTAAATCATTAAAATCATCACTCGTAATTGTGGAAAAGTTTACACCACCTTTTACTCCAAATTGAACGGCTTTTGAATCCGATTGTGCATATATACTTGTTAAGCTAAAAACTGCGGCTGCAGCAACTAAAAATACTTTTTTCATTTGTTTTGCTTTTTTAGGGTTTATAATTATTATGGTACAAAGATGTTTATCTTTTAAAATAGAAATTGACGTTTTCAGTAAGAAAAATAACGCAAAAAATAATTTATAAAATTGGAAAGCCTCATAATGGGTATTAATAATTATCTAACAAATTGATAACTTTAACTTTAGAAGAAAAACACGTAATATTAGGATATGCTAAAAAAATTCAAGCATAAAAAAACCGAAGCCAAGCTTCGGTTTTAAATTATTTTATTAATCTATAAATTTAGAACATAAATCCAGCAGAAATTTGAATTACGCCATTATTAATTTTGTATTCATCGCGAAATTCATCCTCATCATTAATATTCATTAAGCCTAAATTATAACGTGCTCCAAAATTTAAGCCGTTATCTAATTTATAGCCTAAACCAAAATTAAGACCGAAATCAATTCCTTTTAATTCGTCATCAATATCAATTTCTTCTGATCCTGATTCTGAAAAATCTGTTCCACCTCCAGATATAGAGTACTCATACTCATATTCACCTTTAGCAGAAACCAAAAAGCTAACTTGTGGTCCTACTTCAACGTTAAAGCCATCTACGATGTAATACTTAAACATTACTGGTAAATTGATATAATTTAATTTTAAGGTAGATTTTTCAAAATCTCTTTCGGTAACTCCACCAATAGTTGACGTTTCAGTATATTCGTTTTTCGCACCTTGCATTGAGTATAATAACTCGGCTTGAAGGCCCATTTTTTCATCGAACATATATTCAGCTGCACCACCAATGTGTAAGCCTACTTTAAATTCAGCATCTTCAATATCACCTGTTAATGTTGCAAAATTCACACCAGCTTTAGGACCAAAGCTAAACTCTTGAGCTGATACTTGACTCAAACCAATTACAGCAATAGCTGCAGACAGTAATAATTTTTTCATGTAATAAATTTAATTAAGTTAAGATATTTTTGAATTGGCAAAAATACGCCGAATCATGATATCCACCAAATTAAAGGTAGGTTTAATCCTATAATTTAAAATCCAAATTCTACGCCAAAATTAAAGGAATTGAAACCACTACCGGAAACATAGGTCCCACCACTGTATGTATCTCCATAATCTACACCGCCAGAAATACTTTGAAAAGATGCTATTAATGCAATGGTTCCCAAATCAAAACCAAATTTTGGTCGTGCATAAAATCCTGATTTAGCATCGCCAGATACATTTACGCCAACACCTAAATCAAGACCTCCAAAGAACTTACGGTCCGCGAAGTAATATCTTGCCGAAGCTGCAATAGGAACGAATGAGGCATCTTTATAATTTCTAATAAAATAATTACCGCTATTACCAGCGTAATAAGAATAATCGCCATCTCCTACAAAATGTGTGTAGCCTAATAAACCCCCTACTTCCAGGTTATCAATTAGCTCAAATAAGTAGGCCACATCTAAACCAAAGTTAAAAGAAGAAACATCGCTTGATGTACTTAATGGAATTCCAATATTAGCCTCTGCATAAAAACTACCCGTTTTTGCTTTTTCGGCAAAATCATTTTGAGCAGTCATTTTTGTTAATCCGAATACTGCAATAGCAGCAAATAAAATTGGTTTTTTCATAATTGTTGGTTTTAGTTAAAAGATTGATATACTTAATTATAAACAATTTACAAAAATAAAAAAAGCCAAAACAGTGTTTTGGCTTTTTAATATTATTACAATATAATGTTTAGAACATAAATCCTGCAGACAATTGGAATACGCGATTTTTACGAGATAAAGATCCTGAAAAAATACCAGTTAAGCCATCGTCAACATCATCAACTTTAGAAATACCTATGTTGTAACGAGCTGCAAAAAACAAACCACTTGGTAATTCATAACCAGCACCAATGTTCATACCGAAATCTATAGATTTGTATTTATCTGAAGTATCCACATTATCTGGATCTTCAGGGTCTATACTAATTTCATAGTCATTTAATTCATCTTTAGCAGCAATTAAAAACCCTACTTGAGGACCCGCTTCAATGCTTAAGCCATCAATAGGAAAAAATTTAACCATAATAGGAAGATTAATATAGTTTAAATTCACCTTATAGTCCGCTTTTGCGCCAGCGAAATCATACTTAGATTTGTAACCCTGATTAGAAAATAACAATTCTGGTTGCACAGCAAATTTTTCAGAAAACTTAACCTCTGCAACACCTCCAACATGGAAACCAACTTTCATTTCTGGATCATCAACACCATAATAACCATCATAGATGCCAAAATCACCACCTAAATTGGCTAAATTCAAACCACCTTTAACACCAAACCTAACGTCCTGTGCTGAAAGTGAACCAATACTAAAAACAGCAACAACTGCACATACTAATAATTTTTTCATAATTTTAAGTTTTAATTAATTGATTATCACAAACTAACCACTTTTTTCGCAATAATTAAAATTTTGAAGCTAACTTATTAACATTCTAATTAATAATTTAGAATAACAATCTATTTTTCAGCATCTTAAAGTATTAGTTGTTAACAATTACCAAACCTACATCCACTTTTAATGAGATTTACATACTTTTAGAACTTTATCCTATCTTTGTTACAATGACCTGGAACCAAGCCTTAACGGATTTTAATTTATACCTAAAAATTGAACGTGGATTATCTCCAAATACCATTGCCAGTTATACTTTTGATATAGAGAAATTGATAGCTTTTCTAGAGGAACATAACATGAACAGTTCTCCTAATCAAATCACGTCTGAAACGGTTCAGCAATTTATTTACGACATAGCAAAAGATATCAATCCGCGCTCACAATCCCGCATTATATCCGGATTGCGCAGTTTTTTTGGTTATTTAGTTTTTGAGGATTATAGAACTGATAATCCAATTGATTTAATTGAATCCCCTAGAATTGGCCGGAAACTTCCAGACACTTTAAGCTTAAAAGATATTGACCGGATTATTAATGCTATTGATTTAACCAAAGAATACAATCAAGTACGGATTGGTGAACGCGATAGAACCATGTTGGAAACCCTTTATGGATGCGGTTTACGCGTTAGTGAATTGGTGAGTCTGAAAATTTCAGATTTGTTTTTTGAAGAAGGATTTATCAACGTTACTGGAAAAGGTGATAAACAGCGTTTTGTTCCTATTAGTCCTACAACTCAAAAATATATAACTATTTATATTCGCGATGTTCGTTCTGCTATAGATGTTCAGAAAGAATATAACGACACCTTATTTTTAAATAATCGTGGGAAACAATTAACGCGTGCCATGATTTTTACCATTATTAAAAAATTAGCGACAGAAATAAATCTCAATAAAACCATTTCCCCACATACCTTCAGGCATTCCTTTGCAACACATTTATTAGAAAATGGTGCCGATTTAAGAGCTATTCAAATGATGCTTGGTCACGAAAGCATCACCACCACCGAAATTTATGTGCATTTGGATAAAAAGCAATTGAAGAAAGCCATCCATACATTTCATCCTAGGAAATAAACCGCCAAAAAAAAGTCCCTCTTTTTAAAGAAGGACTTTTTATATATCTAAAATATAATATTTTATTTCGCAATATTTACTGCACGTGTCTCACGAATTACCGTGACTTTAACTTGACCTGGATAGGTCATATCTGTTTGAATTTTTTGAGAAATACTAAAGGATAAATCAGCTGCTTTTTGATCATCCACTTTTTCGCTTTCTACAATAACACGTAATTCACGACCTGCTTGAATAGCATAGGCTTTTTTAACACCTCCAAACCCGAAAGCAATATCTTCCAAATCTTTTAAACGTTGAATATAACTATCAAGAACTTGACGTCTTGCGCCAGGTCTTGCGCCTGAAATAGCATCACAAACTTGAACAATTGGCGCTAATAAGGATTTCATTTCAATTTCATCGTGGTGAGCACCTATGGCATTACAAACATCATCTTTTTCACCAAACTTTTCAGCCCATTGCATACCTAAAATAGCATGTGGTGTTTCCATATCTGCTTCTGCATCTGGCACTTTACCAATATCATGTAATAATCCGGCACGTTTAGCCATTTTTGGATTTAAGCCTAATTCGGCCGCCATTATACCACAAAGTTTAGCAACTTCACGCGAGTGTTGTAATAAGTTTTGACCGTAAGACGAACGGTATTTCATACGTCCAACCATCTTTATTAGTTCAGGATGAAGGTTATGAATTCCTAAATCGATTATAGTTCGTTTTCCTACTTCAATAATCTCTTGTTCAATTTGCTTGGTTGTTTTTTGAACCACCTCTTCAATACGTGCTGGGTGAATACGACCATCTGTTACCAATTTGTGTAAGGATAATCTAGCAATTTCACGACGTACAGAATCAAAACAAGATAAGATAATGGCTTCTGGTGTGTCATCAACAATAATCTCTACACCTGTTGCTGCTTCAATAGCCCGAATATTACGACCTTCACGACCAATAATACGACCTTTAACATCATCTGATTCGATATTGAAAACAGAGACACAGTTATCCACCGCCTCTTCCGTTCCAATACGCTGAATGGTATTAATAATAATTTTTTTAGCTTCTTGCTGCGCCGTTAGTTTAGATTCTTCAATCGTGCTCTGGATATACGCCATAGCATCATTTTTAGCTTCACCTTTTAAAGACTCTACTAATTGTGCTTTGGCATCTTCAGCAGACAGGCTAGAAATAACTTCTAGTTGTTCAATTTGACTTCTATGTAACCTATCTACTTCTTCTTGTTTCTTTTCAATAACTTCTAAGCGATGGTTGTAATCCTTAACTTTTTCTTCCAGTCCATCGTTTAATTTTTTACTTTTTGAAAGCTCTCCCGACAATTGCGATTCTTTATCACGTGTACGTTTTTCGGCATCTGCCATCTTTTTGTCACGTGAGTTAATCACTTTTTCATGTTCTGATTTTAACTCAATAAATTTTTCCTTTGCTTGAAGTATCTTATCTTTCTTAATTGATTCGCCTTCACTTTTAGCTTCTTTTAAAATAGCTGAAGCCGATTTTTTTGCGCTTTTAATAACTTTAGAAGCGTTGTTGCGCTCTAGCACTTTAGCAACAATAAAACCTATTATAATACCTAATAATATTCCACCTACAATAACAATTGTATTATCCATTTTCTAGTTGATTAATTTATATAAAAAAAGCCTGCACCAGAATAAAGTTTTGTATAAACTCCTTAAAACAAGTTTAGGGATACCAAGCTGATCAAGGGTCTGTTCGAGATACTGAATAAATTCAGCACTAACAGCATGCTTTTACAACTTAAACTCACCCTTTTTAAAGAATTCGTGTTGAGTTTATCAAAAAAAATAACTAATGCAGGCAGTAACCTTTATTTTATTTATAAGAACGTTAAGAGTTTAAATGCGAATCTAATAGGTCGTTTAAAGCATCTAACTTTAATTCCACTGTTTCATTCGCATAGTCTTTATCTAATGATTTCTGTTCCACTTGAGAAGCAAATTGCAAAGCGCACATGGCTAATACATCTTGCTTATCTTGAACAGAATAACTTTGCTCAAATTGCTTTATCATAGCTTCAATATTTTTGGCGGCTTTTCGCAACCCTTCTTCCTGACTCGGCGTAATCGTTAACGGATACACACGATTGGCTATTGATAATTTAATTTTTAGTTTTTCTGACATTGAAAACTATGATTCATTACTCGGAAAGTTGCGCAATACAATGATCAATTTCCCGAATTAATGCGTTTATTTTGAGTTTTGTTTCTCTTTTATTTTCGTCACTGCCAAGCATGGAATTGGCCATTTTCAGCGCTTCATATTTTTCTTCCCAATCAGCAACTTGCATTTTATGAGACTGAAGCATATGTTGAGAAGATTGGAGTTCTTGCTGTAATTTTAAATTTGCTTCTTTTAAAAGTCGCTGCTTATGTAAAACCTTGTTGATTTTGTTTTCTAAAGCATTTACAGTTTCTTCAATTTTACTCATCTATCATATCCATACTTATCTCACAAAGTTAACATACCTCGATTTAAATAACAATAGTTTTTCAATAAAAATTAAATAATTTACGTTTCTCCTTAAAATCGCTTCCTATGCTAATGCTTGCGGTTTTTGCTTGTCCAATTTGAATCAAATTGATATTTTAGCAACAACATCCATTTTATGCAAAAATTCCTCACATTTTTTTTACTATTCGCGTTTATAGGCCACGCCCAAACCCCCTACCCTACTGATTATTTTAGGCATCCCTTAGATGTTACCATCATTCCATCTGGTACATTTGGCGAATTGCGTTCCAACCATTTTCATTCAGGAATGGATATTAAAACCCAACAACGCGAAGGTTTAAAAGTATTTGCAACGGCTGATGGGTATGTTAGTCGTATAAAAATTGCTCATTATGGTTACGGAAAAGCGCTTTACATAACACATCCAAATGGTTACACCACGGTGTACGCACATTTGCAGCAATTGTCCCCAACTTTAGAGGCTTATATAAAAAAGCTCCAATATGAACAGGAAACATTTGAGATTGAGGTATTTCCAAAAATAGATGAATTACCAGTTTTAAAAGGCGATTTGATCGCTTTTAGTGGAAACACAGGAGGTTCAGGCGGTCCACATTTGCATTATGAAATTCGTGATAATGCCGAAAGACCAATAAATCCGTTACTTTTTGGAATAGACATAACCGATACTACCAAACCCATTATAACGGAAGTTTATGCCTACCCTATTTCTGAAGATTCCCATATAAATGGGACTAAAGAACGCCAAAAATTGCGTTTAATTAATACGCCAAATGGCGATTATACCGTTGAAAATATTCAAGCATTTGGAAAAATTGGCTTTGCTATTGAAGCAAATGACAGACAAGATCTAGCCTCTAATAAGAATGGTGTAGAGAACATTCAAACCTTTTATAATGGGAATCAGAAATTTGAAATGGATTTTAAACGCTTTACATTTGATGAATCCAGACTCCTAAACCGTTATATTGATTACGGTCATTATACAGACAAAAAAGAACGGCTTCAAAAATTATTTGTAGAAAGTGGCAACACCTTAAGCATGTTGAAAAATATTGATGATAATGGTTATATTCAAGTAGAAGATAGCACATCATCAGTTTATAAAGTCCGCGTTAAGGATTTTCATAATAATGATGTTTGGCTTACCATTAATATTGAAGGTTTAGTAGCAACCGATGTAAAACCAAAAGAAATTATAGAAACACCGTTTCATATATATTCAAAAAAAGCCAATGAACTTATAAATAAAAATGTCTCGGTATATTTTCCGCAGGATGCTTTTTTTGATGATTTTTATATCAATTTTGAAGTTAACAATGATACCATCACCTTACATGAAGATACCATTCCACTTCGTGAGAACTTTACAATAACCTACGACATTAGCAGTTATAAAGACCAAGATTCTGATAAATTATATATTGCACGTTTAGTAGGTTGGCGGAAACAATACACTATTTATTCTAAAACCTATAGAAAAGAAAACACGCTAACAACATATAATAAAACGTTAGGAACTTACGCTTTAACCGTAGATAACATAAATCCCACAATAAAACCCATCAATTTTACAGAAGGCAAATGGTTGAGTAAATACCGCTTTTTAAAAGTGAAGATTGAAGATGAAGGTTCAGGAATTTCTAATTATCGCGCTACTATAAATGGCAAATGGATTTTAATGGAGTATGATTATAAAACAAATTTACTGGTTTATGATTTTAATGATAATGTTTCAACCGAAACAAAAAATAATTTAAAGATAATTGTAACAGATAATGTGGGAAATAATTCTACTTTTGAAACAACCTTTTTCCGAAAATAAAAAATTAAAACCTTGACATATAAATCACTTTCAGTTTTCGTTGTTCTTTTGCTACTGGTGTCGTTTACAGCCATTGCCCAAACAGGAACCCTAAAGGGTGTTATTTTAAACAGCACCAACACACCCATTTCAGATGTTAATATTACCGCAGGAAATTCAGGAACTACAACCGATGAAAATGGGTATTACAGTATAAAAATACCTGCGAATCAAGAAGTAACTGTTACGTTTACTCATATAACCTTTAAATCTGTAACCGCAACCTTCAATCTTAAAAATGGTGAAGAGGTCGAGTTTCATCCCGTTATGGATGAAGCAATTGAGCAAATGTCAACCGTAGTTATTTCTGGAAAAACGCGAAAAGATGTTCAAGGAATTATTACCCTGCAACCGGAAACCATTAGAAATATTCCAGGCGCCAATTCCGGTGTTGAGAATTTATTAAAAACCTTACCAGGTGTTAGCAGTAACAATGAATTGAGTACACAATACTCCGTTCGTGGCGGAAATTTTGATGAAAATTTAGTTTACGTAAACGGCATTGAGGTCTATCGTCCGTTTCTTATTCGTTCTGGACAGCAGGAAGGTTTAAGCTTTGTGAATACGGATTTAGTTCAGAATGTCGATTTTTCCGCTGGTGGATTCCAAGCCAAGTATGGCGATAAATTATCATCTGTTTTAGATATTACCTACAGAAAGCCTTATCAATTCGGTGTGACTGCCGATTTAAGTTTGCTTGGCGCAAGCGTTTCTGTGGAAGGACGAAGCAAAGATTCTAAATTTACAGGTATTGTTGGCATGCGTTATCGTGATAACAGTTTATTGGTGAATGCCAAGGAAACGGAAACCAATTACGATCCGAAATTTGCCGATGTGCAAACCTTTTTAACCTATAAATTTACCGATAAATTTCAATTGAGCTTTTTAGGAAACGCCTCCATTAACAAATACAACTACGAACCTGAAACACGCCAAACTAATTTTGGAACGCTTCAGAATCCACTTGCACTATTGGTGTTTTATGAAGGTCAAGAACGCGATAAATACGAAACCTATTTTGGTGCTTTAAAAGGAACCTATTTAGTTAATGACGATTTAACATTGAATCTTATTGCTAGCACATATCACACCGTTGAAGAAGAACATTTTGATATTTTGGCGCAATACCGTTTAGGTGAAGTCAACACCAATATTGGCGATGAAGATTTGGGTGAAGTGGAATTTAGCGAAGGCATTGGTGGTCAATTAAACCACGGAAGAAATGATTTAGATGCTTTAATTACGACTATTGAGCACCAAGGAAGTTATAAGAAAGACGATAACGATTTTGAATGGTCTATAAAATATACCAATGAGGATATTCGCGACCGGTTAGTAGAATGGGAAGTGATTGATTCTGCTGGTTTTTCTATAAATCCACCGAGTTCAGATGCCTTTAATGACCAACCCTATTCGCCATATTCAGGACCATTGGAACCTTTTCAAAACGTACGTGCCAAGAACAAAACACAAATTGACCGACTGCAAGCCTATTTACAATGGAGCAGACGGATGGATATTGGTGATAATGAAGCGTGGTTAAATGTGGGTGCACGTGCTCACAATTGGACCGTAAGTGGTGAAGGCATTGAAAGTACAAGCCAAACCGTATTTAGTCCGCGTGCACAATTCGCTATTAAACCCAATTGGGATAAAGATATGCTATTCCGGATTGGAACTGGTTTGTATTACCAACCACCATTTTATAGAGAGTTACGCGATTCTTCAGGAACCGTAAGGCCAGATGTAAAAGCTCAAAAATCGTTTCATATTGTTCTTGGAAACGATTACAGCTTTAAAATGTGGGACCGACCCTTTAAGTTAACCACGGAAGCTTATTATAAAAAAATAACGGATGTAAATCCGTACACTTTAGAAAACGTACGTATTCGCTACAGAGCCAAAAATAATGCCGAAGCTTATGCATACGGATTGGATATGCGCTTGAATGGCGAGTTTGTGCCAGGAACCGAATCTTGGTTTAGTTTTGGGTATTTAAAAACCGAAGAAAACATTGATGATCGTGGTTATATTGCCAGACCAACAGATCAGCGTTTAAAATTTGCCGCGTTGTTTCAAGATTATGTACCCAGTTTACCAAAAATGAAAATGTATTTAAATTTGGTGTACAATACAGGTCTTCCAGGAGGATCACCAAGTTATGCCGATCCGTATGAGTATCAAAACCGATTGCCTGATTATAAACGTGCTGATGTAGGTTTTCAATATGTTATTGTTGATGATAAAGATGACTACCAAAGTGGCTGGAGAAAGCCCTTTAAATATTTATCAATAGGCATTGAAATTTTCAATGTGTTTGATGTACAAAACTCGATTACCAACACCTGGGTTCGTGATGTGTATAGCAAGCGCCAATATGCGATACCTAATTACTTAACACCGCGTGTGTTTAATGTGCGGACGAGTATGCGGTTTTAAATAATAAGCCAAAAGTATATTATTTTGTAATCAAAAATTTAACAAAGTTTTGATTCAAGCAATCTGACTTTATACTACTTTTGTGTTGTGAAAACAAAATTTCAACTACATATAGCCATTTCCTTACTCCTAGTTTATGTATTAAACTTCGGAACGGCTATTCATGATGTTTTGGTAGATTCGTTTTCGGAAAGCACGTTTAAAACACAGACGACTGATAAACAATCTAAAGATGATTCGTCTCGTTTTTACGCCTATCAAGATCTTGAAATATTAGGCCATAATCCTATTGATTCTGATGTTCCTAATGTTTTTACAGAGCGCTTTGCATCATATAATACGATTCTAACTTTAGATGCTTCGCAAACAGCTCGAGATAATCAATATGTTAAAGCAGGACAGTATATTATACCGAGTTATAATACGCAAACCTGCATCTTCCCATTCCACGATTTTATTTAAAATCCTTTTTTAGTTTTTGTTTCGCTGAATTTTCAGCCACTATTTCATGCTTTTAAATAAGCGCATTTTAAACATTCTAAAAAAATAAAAATCATGGATTTAAATACCATTATCATCGGTTTAGTTATTACAACAGTAATTATTGTGCCACTAGTGTACATTCAAATGTCTCAAAATATTCAAAAGAAAAAAGCGAAAAACACATTTATTGCGAACGCCAAATCAAAAAACATTCATGTTTCCGAAATGGATTTCTGGGGAACCTATTATGCGATTGCTTTAGATGTTTCGGAAAATAAACTGGTCTTTTCTAAAAAAACAGAAGAAGAAACCGTTTGGATTACAGCCGATTTAAACCTCGTAACCGACTGCTACATTCATAAAACAGATAGAACCATAAAAAATAAAACGACCAATAAAATTGAAACAGACCGGATTGATCTCGTGTTACGCACCAAAGGTCAGGAAGATTATGTTTTGGAGTTTTTTAATGTGGATATTAACTTTGAAATGACAAATGAAAAAGTGTTGCTAGAAAAATGGCTAGCACGTATTTCAAAGCAATTGGTAACAACTAAAATTGCTGCTTAAAAATTTTATATTTAGTGTTAAGTTTTAAGGTTCAAAATTCAAGTTTCATCATGCTTGACTTTTGGACCTTATTAATTAAAATAGGTAATTACTTAAGCCTTAACAAATTCCTTTAAAACAGAAATGACATAATCAATTTCATCTTTCGTGTTATAAATACTAAATGAAAAGCGAATAGATGGTTTCTTTAAATCATCTTCACTTAAAATTTCACTCAAAACATGTGATCCTTTTGTACTTCCACTTTGACAGGCACTTCCTTTAGAACAAGCTATCCCTTTCAAATCCATTTGAAATAATAAAATCAATGCTTTTTCAGGTGGAATAGGTAAACATACATTAATTAAGGTGTAAGTGCTTTTTTCTAAATTACCAGACATGCCATTAAAACGAACATCTGGAAATGCTAGCTTTAATTCAGCAATAAAATGTCGTTTTAAATCTAATACATACGCGCTTTCCGTTTCCAAATTGGCATAGGCCATAATGAAGGCTTTTTCTAAACCTACAATATCATGAACAGCTTCCGTACCTGCCCGAATGCCGCGCTCCTGCTGACCACCAAAAATTAACGGTTTTAAACCTGAATTTTTTCTAATAAAAGCAAAACCTACACCTTTTGGTCCATGGAATTTATGGGCACTTGCCGCTAGAAAATCAATGTGAACATCTTGTAGGTCCAGTTTATAGTGTCCAATACATTGTACAGCATCACAATGAAACAAAGCGTTATTAGCTTGGCATAAATTGCTCACACGTTTCACATCCAAAATATTTCCTATTTCATTATTAACATACATGAGGCTTACCAAAGTCTTTCCATGTGTTTTAAGAAGTTGTTCTAAATGTTCAAAATCTACCTGACCATCAGCATCTAATTTTACATAGCTCACTTGTATATCACATGTTTTTTCCAGTTGCTCAACCGTATGCAAAACCGCATGATGTTCAATTTTGGAGGTTATAATATGTTCAACCCCTAAATCGCGAATAGCGCATTGCAAGGCTAAATTATCAGCTTCCGTACCACCTGACGTGAAAACAATTTCACCAGCACTTACATTTAACTGTTTCGCAATTGTTTTTCTGGCTTGTTCTATTAAAACTTTGGAAGCGCGTCCAAAACTATGTGTGGATGAGGCATTACCATAATCATTGTGCATAACGGCTGTCATAGCATCAATAACTTCATCCCTTACTTTTGTGGTTGCTGCACTATCAAAATATACTGGTTTCATAAGCTTATTCGTCTCCATAAATTAATCATACAAAATTACGAGAAATAAAATTATTTGTTCCCGATGACGTTGTATATTTACCAATTCTTTTAATTTTGTATAAAATATACTCGTCATGCGAAAATTACTTCTAGTACTTCTAACATTTTCAATGGTTTCATCTTGTGATGATGGTGACATCATTAACGTTGATTTTGAATTTGGCGATACATTTGTAGCCTGTGGCGAATTGGTTTTCTATCAAGTTAAAGAAAACCCATTTGAATCGTTATCACTCCAGATAGTTGAACCTGCATGGACTTTAGAAAAATTAATAGAAGTAGACACCATTACAGGACTGCTTGTAAATGACGAACCTATTGAAATTGCAATAGAAGGAACAGCTAATCAATTTAATTACCGCTCCTATAATAGCAATCCAGCACCTTTATTTTGTAATGACGTACCTCCTTCTGATATTCAAATTAATGAAGATTTATCAAGTGTTTCAGGCACTGGTATTATTAATGTATTTTTAGTTGAAGATGATAATGATGGTATTCCAGCCGAAATGGAAGATGCTAATCTAGACGGCGATTTTGATCCGGCAACAAACCCAACCGATACTGATGGTGATGGTATTCCAGACTATTTAGATGTGGATGATGATGGCGATAATGTTTTAACGTCTGTAGAGATTGAAGATGATAATGCGGATGGAGACAATGATCCATTAACAAACCCAAGAGATACCGATGAAGATGGCATTCCAAACTATTTAGATACCGATGATGATAATGATGGCACATTGACGATTGATGAAGAAAATGCACCAGCCGATCAAAACCCTGCCAATGATTACACAGATCCTAGTATAGCGGATTATTTAAATCCAAATGAAAGTGCTACACTTCCAGCAACAGCGTATCGTGCGCACCCAATCAATCAAGTGTTTACTATAACCTTGCGGGTTGAATACGTGCAATTTCCTACTATAACACAAGATGTTTTCGATATGGGCTCATTAACAGATTCTAGATTAACTAATACTCGTTTGGTAACACCAGAGTTTTAAGGAATTAAGAGTTATTGGCATTTTGATAGATATAGACCTCTGTAGCACCAACACCATATTTCTGGAAGTCGGCGTCATAAAACTTAACAGCATCGTACCTGCTAAATAGATATTCTAATTCTGTTTTTAAAACACCTTCACCCACACCGTGGATAAACACCATTTTTTGAATGCGTTTTCGGATGGCGAATTCCAATTGCCCACGTGCCGTGTCTAGTTGTAAGGTTAACATATCATGATTGCTCATCCTGTTGGAGTTTTCAGTCAAATGATGAATATGCAAATCCACTTCCATAGTTGGCTGATAGCGTTCTTTAGCCTTTTTGGTAGTTGCCTGCTTTCTTTTAGGTTGTTCCTTCTCTCTTATAATGGCTTCTGCAGCTCTTAAATCTATTTTCATTGGTTTGGTAACAACCAATTCATTTGGTTCAAAATCAAGCTGAAAACCATCAGGAGTTTCAATGGTTACCACGTTGTTTTTTACTTTAGTAACTATTCCTGACAAGTCATCATCTAAAACAGCTACAGTATCTCCTATTTTAAATGTCTTCATGTTCATTTTCTTTATCATTGGACTCTTTATCAAATTTGCTCGGAATCTTACTCGAGATTTTATAAATACCATACATTAAAATAATAATTCCTATTATTAAAATGGCGACGTTTTTCTCATCTCCAGACTGACCATATATTGCTGTAATACTGCCAATTAAAATTAATAAATAGGAAACATATTGCTGCTTTTTCATGAGGTGGTCGATAAAATTTTACTGTTTGTCGAATTTAATATTAAATGTTGAAACCACATATATTTTGCATTCTTTTTTTTCGTAGATTCAAACAAGTTAATCCATTAAATGATAGCGTATTATGAAAAACAATACTTCAGTAACCCGAATACTTCATGTCTTTATTTTAACATTTTTCCTTCACGTCGGCTTGTTTGCACAGGTTGGGATTGGGACTACTACTCCAACAACAACATTAGATGTTAATGGCGCTATTTCCTTACGAGATGGTGGTACCTTGACTTTAACAAATGGAAATAACAACAATATAAATTTAGGCACTGTCCCCTACTCTAACTACAGAATTGTTGGTCCAACAACCGTTTTCAATGTGAATAGTTTAATTCCCATAGCATCTTCAGACGGCCAAATAATTACATTACAAAATACAACTAATGCTGTAATGATAATTAGACATGATGCTGGTGGCAATGTAAACAATCGGATTCTTGTTCCAAGTGAAAAAAACCTAGTGTTAACTGGAAGATATTCATCTGTAACATTAATGTATAGTGATAATCAAAACAGATGGATAGTTCAAAACAAGCTTTCAGATGAAACTATTTATGTAACTGCTCCAGCAGATTATGCACCATTTACAATTTATAATTTAACCTATCCTATTGCTGCTTGTACTTCTACATCTGCGGTTAGTGTAAATTTACTTGGTGATTGGAGCGTTTTGAACCAACCATGGGAGGATATAACTATACATCATGTAGAAGCAAGAACTGGTGAAGTTAGGTTTGTTTTAGTGAATAGTAGTCCAGGCACTACCTATATTGGGATGGACTTTGTAATTAGTGTTAGAAATTAATTCAATTAAATTATGATGAAATATCTATATATCTGTATTTTTTTATCCTGTTTTTTAACCTTTTCTCAAAAAACAAATAGTGGTGTTAAAATGAACCAAGTCACTTTAGAAAATCAAAAAAGTTATTCATTTGAAGAATATATTTTATTACCTAAAGTAGAAAAAAATGCTGTTAAAACGATTGAATCTATATCTAATGGCGAAGAACAAATTAAAAAGATTGTTTATTTAGAAAATCAAAAAACATATAGTGTCGCGGATTATCTAAATAAACCTAAATCTGAAAAAAGTGTCATTTCGGTTGAAAATTCTAAATCGGAACAAAAAAAGACCCAAGTAAAAAATATAATTATTTTAAAAAATCAAGAAGTATTAACAAGAGAAGAATATTTAGGGAGACCGAAAACAACAAAATCTATAATTATTAATAATTAAAATATTACCATGAAATATTTATATACATTAATTCTATTTGCGGTTAGTGGTTTATCATTTTCACAATCTGATTTATATGTTAGCAATGGTAGCTATGTTTATGTTGATGGCACAGGTTTTACTAGTGGAACAAATGCACCATTATATGTAACCAATTCTATTAACTTAAACACCAACAGCCATATATACCTGCGTAACGAGGCTCAAATATTACAAGGCAACAATGTTGGTAATTCTGGAGCTGGTAGATTAAGTGCTTTTCAAACAGGTACTGCAAATACCTATGCTTACAACTATTGGAGTTCTCCTGTAGGTATTAACGCTGGTGCAGCTGGAAATACAGCTTTCAGACCAAACAATAATATGTATCGTGAAACCGCGGCGCCAATTACCAGCACACCTTTTGGGTACGTAGCGGGCTATAATGGTACAACAACACAAATTGCGAGTTATTGGTTATATACATTTATTGGATTACCATCTACGACTAACGCCTATGAAGATTGGATTGGTTTAGGTGGTGGTACATTGCCCGTTGGAGGCGATCCTAATGGGACCCTAGCTTCAGGCTACGGTTTTACTATGAAGGGGAATCCAAGTGGAGGCCAACAATATGATTTTAGAGGACGACCAAATAATGGAAATATAACCGTTACCTTGAATGCCAACAGAGAAACATTAGTTGGCAACCCATACCCTTCCGCTTTAGATGCACGGGATTTTATTCACAACGCTACCAATGCTACACGGATGACTGGAACTCTTAAATATTGGGAGCAAGCACCTGGCGCTAGCTCCCATAATTTATCGGATTATGTTGGTGGTTATGGTATTTATACCATTTCGGCAGGAGGTGTTGACTCATTTACCAATGCGCCATTTACTACTTATTTACTAGATGGCACACCAACAAACGCGCCGTTTGGACCGGGCTCTAAAGTAGCGCGTCGTTATATTCCAATTGGCCAAGGTTTTATAATTGAAGGCAACGGAACAGGTGGAACCATAACTTTTAATAACGCCCAAAGGCAGTTTTATAAGCAATCTGGTGCCAATAGTTATTTCTTTAGAAACGAAACTGACAATTATGAAAGCGACTTGGATGAAATAACTTATAATGAAGATGGTTTCAATATCGTACCAGCAGATTTTAAACGTTTCCGAATTAATGTCGATTTTACAGAAAACGAATTATACACACGACAGCTGCTTATGAATTTTCACAATTCGGCAACACCTGGCTTTGACTACGGTTTAGAAGGAAAAGGTGATACGCCGTTGGCATCGGATGCGTATTGGACATTAAACAATGAACCCTATGTTATTCAGGCTTTCAGTTATGATCAAGCTTTACGAATTCCATTGATTGTTAAAGCACGAACTAATCAGCCTGTGCGTTTTAGAATTTATGACATTCAAAATTTTGATGATAGTCAACCTATCTATATTCATGATATAGAAAATGATATTTATGTGAATTTAAGAGAATCTAATTACAACATTAATTTACCTCTTGGAACGTATTCAGAGCGTTTTGAAATAACGTTTACTACTCAAACATTGGGAATACCTGATGTTGCATTTACTGATTTTACCATCTTTCAAAATAATGAAACATCCCAAATACATTTAATAAATCCAAACCTTCGTGATATTAAACATCTTATAGTTTATGATGTGTCTGGAAAACAGGTATTGGACATTAAAAACATGCCGCTTTCCGAAAAGCACACTATTTCCACTAAACAATTTAGTGATGGCATGTATGTGGTTTCTGTTGCTTTTAAATCTGGAATACATCTGAATAAAAAAGTAATCATTTCAAATAAAAAGTAAAATATTCATGGCTTTTTTTAACTTTGACTAAATTCAAATTAAAATAGTTATGTCTTCACCAGAAGATTTTATGCTACCCTGTTTAAACAAACAAATCTTTGGGTTTGATTGTATGGGCTGTGGTTTACAGCGTTCCATATCGCTTTTATATCATGGTGAATTAGTGGCTGCATTCAAAATGTATCCAGCCGTTTTTCCATTAATTGCCTTATTTATCTTCATAGCTTTCAATATTTTTTTTAAATTTCAACATTCAAACAAAATTATTAATACACTCGCCATTACAACCGTAATCGTTATAATTGGGAGTTTTACTTTAAAACTAATCACTTAAATTTTACACATGGAAAAACAAAGACTCAATCCAACACTAGTTTATGTACTGGCTATTTTAGGATTATTATGCTGTTGCGTTGCCGGTTTCGGCTTTATTTTAGCAGGAATTGCTTTTTTTATAGCGCATAGCCAAATTCAAAAAGCCCAACTAAATCCGGATGATTATGATTTAAAAAGCGTTAATGCTATGAATACCGCAAAAACGGTTGCATTAGTGATATTGATAATCAATATTCTATATTTACTTTGGTCAATCTATCAAATTATTTCAATGGGCGGATGGGATGCTTATATGGAACAATTTGATGAGGCTATGAAGCAGTTTCAGCAAGCCCAAGTTGAATAATGTTTAATTTATCTATAAAAAAAAGCGACTCACGTCGCTTTTTTTTTATTTATAATAATAGGTTTGTTTACTAATTTTACTTTTCAAATTGTTTTAGGGTTTTGGTAATAATAGCGACACAGTCTAATAATTGCGCTTCTGTCATCACTAAAGGTGGTGCAAAACGAATTATATTGCCATGCGTAGGCTTCGCTAATAAACCGTTATCACGCATTGCTAAACAAATGTTCCAGGCAGTATCACTATCTTCATCATCGTTAATTACAATAGCGTTTAATAAGCCTTTACCACGAACCAAACTTACAATGGAGCTTGTTTCAATAAACTTATTTAATTCACTGCGGAATAATTCACCAAGTTTATAAGCATTTTCTGCTAGTTTTTCATCTCTCACTACTTCTAAAGCAGCAATAGCAACGGCGGCAGCAACTGGATTACCTCCAAAAGTACTTCCGTGGTTTCCTGGACGAATAACACGCATAATAGCATCATCAGCTAAAACAGCAGATACTGGATAGGCACCACCAGACAAGGCTTTACCTAAAATTAAAACATCTGGCTTAACATTTTCATGATCTACCGCTAATAAACGACCAGTTCTAGCAATTCCTGTTTGAACTTCATCTGCAATAAATAAAACATTGTATTTTTCACAAAGTGCTTTTGCTTTTGCTAAATAATCGGCTGCAGGCACGTAAACACCAGCTTCACCTTGAATTGGTTCAACTAAAAATCCACCAACATTAGGGTTGGCTTTTAAAGCACTTTCCAAAGCGTCTAAATCATCATAGGCAATTTTGATAAATCCGTCTGTATATGGTCCGAAATTTTTACGCGCAACAGGGTCGTTTGAAAACGAAATAATAGTGGTTGTTCTACCGTGAAAATTATTTTCACAAACAATAATCTCTGCTTTATTTTCATCGATTCCTTTTACTTCGTATGCCCATTTTCTACAGATTTTTAAAGCAGTTTCAACCGCTTCTGCTCCTGTGTTCATGGGTAATAATTTATCGAATCCGAAAAATTCGCAAGCAAATTTCTCATACTTACCTAACATATCATTATGAAATGCTCTGGACGTTAATGCCAATGTAGATGCCTGCTTATGCATAGCATTAACAATTTTAGGGTGACAATGCCCTTGGTTTACTGCGGAATAAGCCGATAGAAAATCATAATACTTCTTCCCTTCTACGTCCCAAACATAAACGCCTTCACCTTTAGCCAAAACCACAGGAAGTGGGTGGTAATTGTGTGCGCCATACTTGTTTTCTAAATCAATTGCTTGTTGCGATGTTGTTACTTGGTCTAAAATAGCCATTTTAATAAATTTAAGTTGTTGAATAAAATAACCATTCCTACTGTACCTTTATTCTTCCGAAATCCCGATAGTAATCGAGACGAAAATTCAGCGTGGGAGAGAAATCATCCCTAGGGCTCGCAAATTACTAAATATCTCCTGTTTCTTAAAATATTTACCACATGTTTTTTGCTACGAAAAAAGAAAGTACTTTTGCAGCATGGCAAGAAAAAATAATAGAAAGCAAATATTCACCAATGTCGAAGTAGTTGATGCTGGTGCAAAAGGAAAAGTAATAGGGAAAGCACCCGATGGTAAAGTCATTTTTATGCCAAATGCGGTTCCAGGTGATGTGGTTGACGTGCAAACCTTTAAAAAGCGTAAAGCCTATTTTGAAGGTAAAGCAACTATTTTTCATAAACTATCCGAAAAACGTACCGAACCTGAATGCCAACATTTTGGGGTTTGTGGTGGTTGTAAGTGGCAAAATATGGGCTATGAACACCAATTATTTTACAAGCAAAAAGAAGTTACCAATAATTTAACACGTATTGGACATATAGAATTACCTGAAGTTACCCCTATTTTAGGTTGTAAGGCCCCCTACTTTTATCGTAATAAAATGGAATTTTCCTTTAGCGATAGCCGTTGGTTAACCTTGGAAGAAATTCAATCAGATAGAGATTTAGGCGATAGGAATGCTTTAGGCTTCCATATTCCAGGCATGTGGGATAAAATTTTAGATATAAAAAAATGTCACCTGCAAGCAGATCCATCCAATGCCATTAGAAATGCGGTTAGGGAGTTTGCCATTGCAAATGAGTTGGCGTTTTTCAACACCAGAAATCAACATGGTTTATTGCGAACTATGATGATAAGAACATCATCTACGGGAGATATTATGGTGATGATTCAGTTTTTTAAAGAAGATAAAATCAAGCGTGAATTACTATTAGATTATTTAGCGGAAACCTTTCCTGAAATCACCTCACTGCAATATGTAGTGAATGAAAAAGCCAATGATACCATTTACGATCAAGACGTGATTTGTTATAAAGGCTACGATTATATTTTTGAAGAAATGGAAGGCTTACGATTTAAAATCAACGCCAAATCATTTTATCAAACCAATTCGGAACAAGCGTATGAATTGTATAAAATTACCAGAGATTTCGCTGGATTAACAGGAAACGAATTGGTTTACGATTTATATACCGGAACCGGAACCATTGCGCAATTTGTTGCCAAAAAAGCGAATAAAGTGGTTGGGGTTGAGGCTGTTCCTGATGCTATTTTAGCTGCCAAAGCTAATGCACAATTAAATGGCATTGCTAACGTTGACTTTTATGTGGGCGATATGAAAAACGTCTTTAATCAGGATTTTATTAATACACACGGTCATCCAGATGTTATTATAACCGATCCACCACGCGATGGCATGCATAAAGATGTCGTTAATCAAATATTAAATATTGCACCGGAAAAAATAGTTTATGTAAGTTGCAACAGCGCAACACAAGCACGAGATTTACAACTTATGGATGCACAATATAAAGTAACACGTACACAAGCTGTGGATATGTTTCCCCAAACGCATCACGTTGAAAATGTTGTACTTTTGGAAAGAAGATAAAACCTATGAAAAAAATACTTGGCTTAATAATTCTGATTTGTTGTATCACTTTGAGTTGCGAACGTGATGATATCTGTACCTTAGATACTGTTACAACCCCACGTTTAACGATTTCGTTTTATAACATTGAAAACCCGGAACAGCAAAACCCTAGAAATGTTGCTAAATGTCGTGTTCAAGGAATTGGTAACGATGAAACACTTCCAGATTTAGATGGTACCCGAGACAAGCAAGTAATTTTACTTCCACTAAAAACAACAGAGAATAGTACGTCATATAGTATTTATAAAAATTACAAGTTAAATAATAATAATACGCCTGATAATCCAGATGATGATTTTATTACCGGTAATGAGGATATAATAACGATTTCGTACGTTACGGAAGAAGTTTACGTTTCCCGAGCATGTGGTTTTAAAACGGTTTTTAAGAACATTTCCATAACCGTTGAAGATGATGGAGACAAATGGATAAAAATTATTCAGTCTGTAAATGATAATCAAACAATAGAAAATGAATACACCACAAACTATAACATCTATCATTAAAACATGTTTGATTGGTTTGCTGTTTTGTTCAGTTTCATTTGCACAAAACGATAGCATTCCTTCAAACAAAAAATTAAAAGACAGTAGTAAGCAGCTAGAGAAATACGGACTGCGTGTTGGTGGTGATGCCAGTAAATTACTGCGTTCATTTTTAGATGATGACTATAAGGGTTTTGAAGTAAATGGTGATTTCCGATTTACAAAAAAATGGTATTTAGCTGGAGAATTTGGTGTTGAAGAAAAAACAACGACCACAGATTATATTGATGTTACAGCCACCGGAACTTACATAAAACTTGGAGCCGATTATAACGCTTACGAAAACTGGTATGGTATGAATAATTTACTGTATGGTGGTTTTCGTGTGGCATTCAGTAATTTTAGTCAAGATTTAAATAGTTTTGGTGTGTACTCGCAAAATCAATATTGGGCACCACAATTTTCATCGTCAGAATCTAAAAAATTTAGTGGACTAAATGCAGTATGGACTGAATTTATTGTGGGCTTAAAAGTAGAAGTTCTTACCAACTTGTTTTTAGGTGTTAATGCCCAATTTAAATATATAATTACGCAAAGCGAACCCGATAATTTTGAAAACATCTATATTCCTGGGTACAATAAAACCTATGATAGCGGGAGTTTTGGCTTTGGCTATGGCTATAATATTTCGTATTTAATTCCGATTTTCAAGAAAGCAAAATAGTGTTCAGTGTTCAGTGTTCAGTGTTCAGTGTTCAGTGTTCAGTGTTCAGTGTTCAGTGTTCAAAAGATTAAAAATTCCAGAAAATAAATACTAAATTCCAAAACGTAATTACAGAATTTCTACAATTAACTTCCTGTAATTACCCCAATAGCTTTTTCTCCTTGACTTTGCCAGAAGTATAAGGTCAAAGTTTATGAATCCAAATTTAAAGTTAGAAAAACGAGAGTTTATTCAGCTTGAGTTAAAAGTCATACGTCCTAACAACAGAAGGGAAACTTAATCCCGATCTTGATACTTCGCTTTTTTACTTCCTTCATACATGACATATTTAACTAAACGCGATTCTAATTTTGCATTCATTAAATGTATTTTTCGGGATGGTCGTAATCCCACATGCTTTAAAGCATCTAAATTAGATGTAATAAACCACGCATCAGTTCCTGGATAGTTTTGTTTTAAGGTGTCACCAATTGCAGCATAAAATTTTTCCATATCAATATCCAATCGTTCTCCATAAGGTGGGTTGAAAACCATATGGAGTTTGGCATCACCCGCTTTTTGAGTTTTAAAGAAATCCTCATGTTTGATACTTACAAATTCATCTAAATGGGCATTCTTCAAATTATCCTTGGCTTTTGCCACGGCACTAGGCGATTTATCATAACCTATTATTTTATGATGAAAGTCGCGTGTTTTTTTCAAAAGTGATTCTTCAATTTTTTCAAACAGTTCCACATCCCAATCGTTCCAACGTTCAAAGGCAAATTCCTTTCGCATTAAATTTGGTGGAATATTACATGCTATCATAGCAGCTTCAGCCAAAATAGTACCACTTCCACACATGGGGTCCATAAAATCCGATTGACCATCCCAACCGGATAACATAACCAGTCCTGCTGCCAAAACCTCATTTATTGGCGCTATATTTGTAGCCGTTTTATAGCCACGTTTATGTAAAGATTCGCCGGAAGAATCTAACGAAATGGTACATTGATTTCTATCTATATGAACATTCACTTTTAAATCAGGAAACCGTAAATCAATATTTGGTCGCTCATTCGTGGTGTCTCTAAATTTATCCACAATGGCATCTTTAGTTTTTAGAGAAATATATTGCGAATGGGTAAATTGTTCCGAATGAACGGTAGAACTAATAGCTAAAGTACCACTAGATTTCATATACTGACTCCAATCCATTTTATAAACTTGGTCATACAGGTCTTGTTCATCTTTAATCCGAAAACTATTTATAGGTTTTAATATTTTTATAGCCGTACGCAAACCTAAATTAGCTTTGTACATAAAACCTTTATCACCAGTAAAACTAACCATCCTAGTCCCCTTCTGGATATCAGTAGCTCCCAGTTGCAGTAGTTCTTTTTCTAATAAATCTTCAAAGCCAAATAAGGTTTTGGCAACCATTTTATAATTATTCTCCATTGCAGACATTAAATAGATTGCAAAAATACAGTATTTTTGTGGCAAGACAACAGACTTTACTCAACAAAGACATATTTTTGGGTGACGAAATAACGATTATAAGATCAAATCCCAGCATTGGGAAAACTTCTATGGAAAACACATCGCAATGGTTTGCTTCATGGTTTGACACACCATATTATCACATACTCTATAAAGATAGAGATAATAGCGAAGCACAGCTATTTATGGATACCTTAACCAATTATTTAAATCTGCCAGAAGATGGTGAAATTTTAGATTTAGCATGCGGAAAGGGCCGCCATGCTATATATTTAAACTCATTAGGTTATCGTGTTACAGGTGCCGATTTATCTGAAAACAGCATAGAACACGCGAAACAATTTGAAAATGAAACCTTAAATTTTCAAGTACATGATATGTGTAAACCTTTTAAAAAGCAGTTTGATGCTGTTTTTAATTTGTTTACTAGTTTTGGATATTTTGAAAATGAAGCGGATAACTTAAGAACCATTAAAGCTATTCAAGCGGATTTAAATGAAACCGGATTTGGAGTTATAGATTTTATGAATTGTGATTTTGTTATTGAAAATTTAGTTCCGGAAGAAACAAAAACAGTTGAGGGAATTGAGTTTCATTTAAAACGTTATGTCCAAGATGGCTATATTATAAAAGACATTCAGTTTGAAGATGCGGGAGAAAATTATAAATTTCAAGAACGTGTTCGGGCGTTTACTTTGGATGATTTTCAAGAATTATTTGATCAAGCAGGTGTTTATTTATTAGATATTTTTGGGGATTATAAATTAAATAAATTCAATAAAAACACGTCTGAACGTTTAATTATGATTTTTAAGTAATGTTACACTATTTATTACCCATATTAGCCGTTATTATTGGAGCGGCCTTGGTTATTTTAACACGCAAAAAAGCCTATTTTAACTTTAAATTGCTACTTGCTTTTAGTGGTGCCTTTTTATTAGCTCTAACGCTTTTTGAATTATTACCCGAAGTATATCATCATCTAGATGCCAAGGAAACTGGACTCTACATAATGTTTGGAATTCTAATTCAAATAATTTTAGAATTCTTTTCCAAAGGTGCAGAACATGGTCACGTTCATGTCCATACGCATGATGACTCGTTTCCTTGGGCATTATTTATAAGTTTATGTATTCATAGCTTTTTAGAAGGTTTTCCAATCCATGAACACAATGATATGGTGTATGGCGTTCTTGTTCATAAAATTCCAATTGCTACGGTTATTACGGGTTTTTTAATCCATTCAAAAGCTACTAAATTCCAAGTCATTGCCTTCTTAATAATTTTTGCTGCTATGACACCTTTGGGAACTTACATTTCGAATCACGCCAATATTGCAACGCATTACATTAGTGCTATTAATGCTATTGTAATTGGTATCTTTTTGCACATTTCAACAACCATTTTATTTGAAAGTGGTGAAGGTCATAAATTTAATCTCACCAAGTTAATAGCAATCGTTTTAGGTATTGCTGCAGCTTATATGATTTAATATTGCTTTATGTTTTCAAAAGAAGAATCTAGACAACTCCGCCAATTATTCTGGACCAGTTTTGGGAAATCCTTTCCTAGAAAATGGATCTTGTATGACACAAAAATAAAAGGGATGAGTTTTAAATTTCATTTTGATACGAAACATGCCATGGTTTCAATAGATTTGGAAGATGATTTAGAGAACCGCATCAATATTTGGGAAAAATTAGAGGCGTTAAAAACCATATTAAAAGATGATTATTTACCATTAGCTATTTTTGAAGAAGAATACTATTTAGAAAACGGCAAAGAAATCTCCCGAATTTATGTGCCTTTAGAACAAAAAGTATCCATTCATAACAAAAATACCTGGCAAGACGTAATGGTTTTTTTAAATGATACCATGAGTAAATTTGAATCCTTTTTTGAGGATTACAGAGACGTTATTACGCCTTAATCTTTTTTTTTACAAAACTCAAATTCTGCCTCTTTCACCAACCACTATAAAACAAGTTGAATTGACACCTTTCAATGAATCCTGAAAATTAAAATTTAAAACGTGATATTCAGCCAATTATATCGCGTTGATTTCCTACCTTTGCAGCCTTAAAAAATCAAGTCTCAAAATGAAATTTATAGAGACGAAATAATTTTTAATTATTATCAGATAATGGACCACCTTGTTACTTTTTCAATAACGGTATTTACAGGATTCTTTGCTATTATGAATCCAATTTCAAATTTACCTATTTTTCTATCTCTAGTTGGAAATGCCGATAAGGAAACCAAGTTACGTATTAGTAAACGTGCCGTTTTAATTGCTTTTATTATTGTGGCCATTTTTGTTATTCTTGGTAAAACCATTTTTGAGTTATTTGGTATTACTATTCCAGCCTTTAAAATTACAGGTGGTATTTTAATTTTTTATGTAGGTTTTGACATGCTGCAATCGAAAAAATCCAATTTAAAACATTTAAAAAACACACATATTGACGAGAATATTGCTGTTTCACCTTTGGCTATTCCTATTCTAGCAGGGCCTGGAACTATTGTTACGGCTATGAACTTTGTATCGGATGCTAACGCTTTAAAAATAGGCTTGGTATTATTAATTTTTGCTGTAATGTGTTTGCTTACTTATATAACCTTCAGTTTAAGCGACTTTATAGTGCGTAAAATTGGTAACAATGTGATTTCTGTAGTAGGAAAAATTATGGGTTTAATTATTGCCATTATTGGAACTAATATGATTATTGAAGGAATTAAAATTACCTTCCACCTACCGTAATATTCAGATTTAAATCACGTAAAAAAAGACCATTATAAAATGGCAAATGGCACCAGCTAATACAAAAAGATGCCAGATTACGTGGTTAAATTTTATTTTATCAATAGCATAAAATAAAATACCGGCTGTATAAGCAAAGCCCCCTGCAAATAACCAGAAAAGTCCTGTAGTACCTAAATTTTCGGATAAATAGCTGAAATCAAATATAACAAGCCATCCCATTAACAAATAAAGTAAAACGGAAAAGAATTCAAATCGTCCTGTAAAAAACACTTTTAGAACGAGTCCAAGTGCTGTTATACCCCATACGGTCCAAAATAAATGCCAACCTTTGCTGGCTTCCAGTGTTATTAAGGCAACAGGGGTATAGGTTCCGGCTATTAAAAAGTAAATACTTATATGGTCTAGAATACGGAAATAATGTTTGGGCTTATCAGATTGTACAAAATGATACAAAGTAGAAGAACTAAACAATAAAATTAAGGTTATCCCATAAACTATAACGCTAAATAAACTGTAGTCCGTTTTACCGGAATTATACAGTATTAACAACACTAAAGCGGCAATACCTGTAAGTGCGCCAAGCGCATGAGTTAAACTATTTAAACGTTCTTCAAAAGGAGTTTGTACGCGCATTAGGGCATTTCTTTGGTTTTGAGCCATTTGTTGGTTAATTCAAAAAAATCAAAATCTAAAGCAGATTCTTGACGTTCCAAACGGCCACTTTGGAAATTACGCTCTAGAACATCTTCAATTAAATAATCTTCTTTTACATTCCAAGGATCAAATTCTTCTTTAAGAGAAATATTAAAAAGTAAGGCCGTATTATTAAACCAAAAGGCGCGCCAACCACTGCGTAAATCTTTTATTAAATCGAATGTAGTTACCCCTGTTTGTCTATGAATTAATTTTACAAGAATTTGTCCTTCGGTCTTGGTAAGTTTTTTCAATTCGGCTGAAAATTCATCTTCAATATATTTCTGAATTAATTTAGCATAGCGTCGCTTTTCACTTTCACGTTCCAAGCTATTTAAGCGTTCGTTTAAAGACTCCAAACGTTCGGCTGCTAGTTTAGCATACGGATAGACTTTAATAGTTTTTCGTCTGATAACTAAATAGCGTTTCCGATCTTCATCACTATTAAATTTTAAACGATGAAGCAACATGACTTCATTTAAATTAATAGCGGTTTTAGGAATAGAATCGCCTTCAACCAAGATGTAAAAAACGTCTGTAGAGTCCTGCACCTCCTCCTCTATTTGAGCAAAAAGCATCATGGGAAAAACTAAAAATAAGTAGACAATTACTTTCATAGCTTAAAATGAATCCAAAATCGTTCCAAATTGGAAGTGTAAAATTAATAATTTAAAAACCCTTTAACCTTAAAATAGTATTAATATTGTTATTTTAGTGCAAAAATAATACAGATGGCAAAAAAGAGTATACTGAATAAAAAGTCGATGGACTTTCTAGAGAAATATTTAAATAATGCATCACCAACAGGTTATGAGTGGGAAGGGCAAAAAATTTGGATGGACTACCTAAAACCGTATGTAGATGAGTTTATTACGGATACCTATGGAACAGCAGTTGGTGTTATAAACCCAGATGCTAAATACAAGGTGGTTATTGAAGGACATGCTGATGAAATTTCTTGGTATGTTAACTATATTTCAGATAATGGATTAATTTATGTAGTTCGTAATGGTGGTAGCGATCATCAAATTGCACCAAGTAAGGTGGTTAATATTCACACGAAGAATGGTATTGTAAAAGGCGTTTTTGGATGGCCTGCAATTCATACCAGAAACAAATCCAAAGAAGAGGCACCAAAACCTGATAATATTTGTATTGATGTGGGTGCAAAAGACAAAGCAGAAGTGGAAAAAATGGACATCCATGTCGGTTGTGTTATTACTTACCCGGATGAATTTCATATCCTAAACAACGATAAATTTGTTTGTCGTGCTTTAGATAACCGTATGGGTGGATTTATGATTGCAGAAGTAGCGAGGCTTTTAAAAGAAAATAAGAAAACACTACCTTTTGGTTTATATATTACCAACTCGGTTCAAGAAGAAATTGGTTTACGTGGTGCTGAAATGATTACTCAAACTATAAAACCTAATGTGGCTATTGTAACCGATGTTACCCATGACACAACAACACCAATGATTGAACAGAAAAAAGAAGGATATGTGGAAATGGGTCTTGGTCCTGTTATTGCGTATGCTCCAGCTGTTCAACAAAAACTGCGGGATTTAATTACGGAAACGGCTGAAGAGAAAAAGATTCCGTTTCAACGTGCTGCACTCTCTAGAGCAACAGGAACAGATACAGATGCCTTTGCGTATAGCAATGGTGGTGTGCCTTCTGCTCTAATTTCATTACCGCTGCGTTATATGCATACCACTGTGGAAATGGTTCATAAAGACGATGTTGAAAATGTTATTAAAATGATTTATGAAACATTATTAAAAATGAAAGAAGGCGAAACGTATTCGTATTTTAAATAAGAAGCTTTAAAGCATAGAATAAGCTATGTAGCCCACAATGTCACCTTGAGCGAAGTCGAATTATTAGCAAATAATAAAACCTCGACTTCGTTCAGTTTGACAAATTATAAACAGGTACCAATTAGTGCAACTTTTTGACCTGTTTTATTTTGCTGGCACAAATTCAATTTTTCTGGATTGCTCTATTATCTCCTCTTTATTAAGTAGCATTTTTCTAAATTCCCCATTAATATACATATCTGCTTGGTCTGAATAATGTTCACTAAACGGATTTCCAGATTGACCGGTTGGTAGTATACTCATACTGTTTTCCACATCGGAAAAATCTATAATACGTCGTGTAGAAGGACCGCCTTTTGCTTCATACAAACCAGAATCGGTATAGTCAAATAATATATTATTTATAACTTCTTTATTGCCTTCCGCAGGAAATGGACCAACATTAAAAAGTGGTTTTAAGGCTTCAACAGCACTTAAAGCATGATTGTGTTCCAAAGTATGCACTTTTCCCCACGTCCAAGCCTTCATATCGGTTCCTAGTTGCGCATCTAAAGCCGCCACTGTTTCTTTTAAGGATTGTGTTAAAATAGCGCTTTTGGTTTCTGTGGTATTCGTTGCTATATTATTCCACCATATAGAACTATCATTAACGAGCTGCTTAATAATGGTTCTCTTTAACAAATGGGTTTTTAATAATTGATTAAAAAGTGTTTCGCCTAATTCATCCTTATAGGTATTTTCTAAATAACGAAAAATAAATTTGGTGTAAATGGTTGGTGCAACTTCATTCGTATTACTATTTCCTTTCCAACTTTTTAAAACATCTAAAGCGGCCATTTCTTGTTTGTTTAAATCCGAATTTGAAATATAATTCGATACATGCGCAATGATGTTTAAATGAACTGGTGATGTAACATCATTCATCATGTTGGAAGTACTTTCCATATCCCAATCATTTTTTGGATCCAATAATTCAACAATACGTTTGGCTCTGTTTTCAGGCAAATAGTAACCCGGATATAACATATTTGCAGTAGAGTCCGGTTGATTATTAGCTGAATACACATAGCCCCAATTGGGATTTTCAGCCATAGGGTTGTCCTTGAAATCTAAATATTCAATAGGATCATCTTCACCAGATGCGCCATTTAAAATAAACTTCGGATTTACGTGAGGCTTATGTTTATAAAGCTTACCTGTTGCCCACCAGGCTACGTTACCTTTGGCATCGCCGTACATGATATTTAAACCTGGTGCATGAATTAAAGAGGCACCTGCTTTGGCTTCACTCATATTTTTTGCATGCGAAATTTTATAAATAGCATCAAGAAGATTATTGTCTAACTGCGTATAAACCCATTGAATGGCAATGGGACTATCTCCAGTAATTTCATCTTGAATATCAGTCATTATCGGTCCATGATAGGATTTTTTGACCACCAAATCAATGGGGTCTTGATCCTTCACCTGAATAGTTTTAGTCGTATAGGCATATTTTTTATAACCATCTGCTGTTTTATAAAGCGTGGAGTCTGTTGGATGATTTTCTTCTTTGTAAAAATCTATATCATCGTTTTCAAACATGGTAATTCCATAGGCATAGTCTCTATTATGACCTAAAACAGGAAACGGAATTCCAGCTAAATAATACCCGTAAATTTCACGGTTAGGTATTGTAATATGGGCTTCATACCAAACCGCAGGTTGCGCATAAGCAATATGTGGATCGTTGGCTAAAATAACACGACCAGACTTGGTTTTATTTGGCGAAATAACCCAACTATTACTTCCTATAAATAACGGAATTGGCAGGTTTTCTGTGACAGATTGGATGTTTTGTGCTATGTCATCCAAAACCGTTTCAGGGAGTTCTACACTATTCTTTATAAGGGTTGTTTGACTATTAGGCAAAACATCTAGATCTAGAAGATAATCATCACCTAACTTTTGCTTGATATTGGTAATTACAGGATCTGTTTTTTGAGCTTGTGCAAAACTAAATGCCATATACCCAAATACATTATAGATATCAGTCAAAGTAAAATGTTCTTTTTCTACGCCCGCCAAAGTAAATTCTATGGGTGTTGGTCCCTCGTCTATAAATTGATTAACACCATCTAAATAAGCCATAGCTTCTAAATAGGGATTACCTGTTTTATCGAGTTTATTTATGGCTACTTCGGTAGCTTCATCAACAGATAATGTTTTAAAAAATTTATCGGTTTGAATTAATTTTTCGCCTAAAATCTCCGACAAATTACCTGGAGCAATCCGCTTCATTAACTCCATTTGCCATAATCTATCCTGCGCATGTAAATACCCTAAAGCAGTCATAGCATCTAAATTATTATTGGCATAAATATGCGGAATTCCATAGGCATCAAAATAAGCTTCTGTACCTTCCGAAATGTTTTTTAAATCAATGGTGCCAGAATAGGTTGGTTTTTGATAACGCGTATAGACAAAACCACTAATTAAAATAAGGAGTACTAAAAAAACTAATACTTTTAAAATCTTTTTAATCATAATAAATTTGGATGTATAGAGGTAATCTGTAAATATAATACCTTTTGTGTTTATCTTCATTAAATTTGCTCCTAGTTTGAAAACCAATCAGTACATGGAAGAAAATATTGACATTGTTACCAAAACCGGAGAACCAACTGGAAAAACCGCATTAAAATCGGAAATTCACAGTAAAGGCTATTACCACAATACAGCACATATTTGGTTTTATACAGAAGATGGCCAGATACTATTAGCACAACGTGCAGCAAGTAAAGCTATTTACCCATTGCTTTGGGATGTTTCCGTTGCTGGACATGTAGACGCTGGCGAAACAATTGAAGAGGCTGCTATTCGGGAAACACAAGAAGAAATTGGCTTAACAATTTCCGAAACGGATTTGCATAAAATTGGTATTTTTCCTTGTTTTCAAAGCTATGAAAATGGGATAATTGATAATGAATTTCACCATACTTATATTGCCAAATTACAAGTTTCAATGGAAAATTTAATACCCCAACCTGGCGAAGTTGAAGCTTTGCAATTAGTAACGCTTAATCAGTTTAAATCCCTTTTAGAACAAAGTGAGACCAATGGTTATTTCGTGGTTACAAATGTTGGATATTATGAAACGGTTTTAAAAGCCATAACATCGTTCACGCTGTAAGTCCCAATTTTTATTTACTTTTCAACCATGAATCTATTCCTAGTTGCCATTGCGCCTGTTTGCATCATCATCCTCTATATTTATTTAAAAGATAAATACGAGAAAGAGCCGAAGCTCCTACTCTTCTACTCCTTTCTTTTCGGTGCATTTGTTAGTGTAATTTTAACAACCATATTATATATTTTATTTGATTATTACTTCTTCCTAGATAAAGCAAGTGTTCTTCACATGTTTATTAGAGCCTTTTTTGTCGTTGGTTTAACAGAAGAATTTAGCAAATATATTATCGTTCGTTATTATGCCCAACCAAAGGAAGCTTTTAACGAACCTTTTGATGGGATTGTATACGCGGTAATGGTTTCCATGGGATTTGCGGCTACTGAAAACATTATGTATGTATTGGAAGGCGGTTTTGAAGCAGCGTTTTTACGAGCCTTTACGGCCATTCCAGCTCATGCAACCTTTGGGATATTAATGGGATATTATATGGGGAAAGCCAAGTTTTCAAAAAATAAAAGATTGCTAAACATATTTGGTTTGAAGCTCGCTATTATCTTTCATGGTGCTTATGATTTTTTCCTATTTATCGATTTTATACCAGGTATTTGGGTTGGTGCTTTTGTATCCTTATTTATTGGTCTGGTTTTATCCCGAAATGCCATTAAACGTCATCAAAACAATTCGCATTTTAAACTCTAGTTAAATCTAAAAACCGTTTGAACAAAACGGTTCATATTCCTTATATTTACACTTCTAAAATTAAATTAATGAGTCAAACTTACCGTACAAAAGTTAACAACATCTACGATTTCGATTTACAACAGGAGTCTATTGAAGCCCTAGACAGTATTCAAGAAAGTGCCAATAACTATCATATTTTAAGCAAAAACAAATCGTATAAAGCTGAAATTATACAACGTAATTTTAATGCGAAACAATATCAAATAAAAATTAATGGCACCCTGTATCAAATAGCCATTGAAGATTATTTAGATGTGCTTATTAAAGATTTAGGTTTCGAAATTGGCGCTTCAAAACAAGTAAACGATATTAAAGCACCTATGCCAGGATTAATTTTAGATATAGCGGTAAAAGTTGGACAAGAAGTCCATGAAGATGATACCTTGCTTATTTTAGAGGCCATGAAAATGGAAAACGTAATTACATCACCGCGAAGTGGTGTTATAAAATCGGTTTCCGTAAATCAAGGCGATGCCGTTGATAAAAATCAACTATTAATAGAATTTGAATAAACTTTAAGGCGTACATGTTGTTCGTTTGAAAAAAGTATAATCCCTTCAGGGAATACGTAATAAAAAAAAAGATTCCTGTTTCTTCAGGAACGATAATAAATTTATCGATGAAAAAAATACTAATTGCAAATCGTGGTGAAATTGCTATTCGTGTCATGCGAACAGCAAAAAAAATGGGCATTAAAACGGTGGCTATTTACTCAACTATAGACCGAAATGCGCCTCACGTAAAATATGCAGATGAAGCTGTTTTAATAGGCGAAGCACCTTCTAACCAATCCTATTTATTAGGGGATAAAATTATTGAAGTTGCAAAAAGCCTCAATGTAGATGCTATTCATCCAGGATATGGATTTCTTTCAGAAAATGCCGAATTTGCTGAATCATGCGAGGCTAATAACATCATTTTTATTGGACCAAAATCTAAAGCCATAAAAATTATGGGTAGTAAATTAGCAGCCAAAGAAGCTGTGAAACACTACAATATTCCTATGGTTCCTGGAACTGAAGAAGCTATAACAGATATTCCAGAGGCTAAAAAAATAGCTAAAGAAATTGGATTTCCTATTCTAATTAAAGCGTCTGCCGGTGGTGGTGGAAAAGGCATGCGTATCGTTGAAAAAGAAGAAAATTTCGAATCGCAAATGAATCGTGCCATTAGTGAAGCAACTTCTGCTTTTGGTGATGGTTCTGTTTTTATTGAAAAATATGTAACCTCGCCACGCCATATTGAAATTCAAGTCATGGCAGATACACATGGCAATATTATTCATTTATTTGAACGGGAATGTAGTATTCAACGTCGTCATCAAAAAGTTGTAGAAGAAGCACCTTCATCTGTACTCACTCCTGAACTACGAAATAAAATGGGTGAAGCAGCCATAAAAGTGGCTAAAGCCTGCGATTATATTGGTGCTGGAACAGTTGAATTTTTACTAGATGGTGATCATAATTTCTATTTCCTTGAAATGAATACACGCTTACAAGTGGAACATCCTGTTACCGAGCTTATAAGTAATACCGATTTGGTAGAATTACAAATTCGGGTAGCACGTGGCGAAGCGTTACCCTTAAGCCAATCCGATTTAAAAATAAACGGTCATGCATTAGAGTTACGTGTTTATGCTGAAGACCCCTTAAACGATTTCCTACCAAGTGTTGGTAATTTAGAGGTTTACAAACTACCTGTAGGTAAAAATATTCGTGTAGATAACGGGTTTGAAGAAGGTATGGACGTTCCAATTTATTACGACCCGATGTTATCCAAACTTATTACCTATGGAAAAACACGAGAAGAAGCTATTGAGCTAATGATTTCAGCTATTGCAGATTATCATATTCAAGGTATCGAAACAACCTTACCATTTGGATCATTTGTTTGCAAACATGAAGCCTTTCGTTCCGGTAATTTTGATACCCATTTTGTAAAAAAGTTTTATTCCCCAGAGGCATTAAAAGAAAGTCAAGAAGCCGAAGCAAAAATAGCAGCTATGATAGCCGTAAAACAGTATTTAGCGGATCAGAAATTATTGCGAGTACCCCTTAAATAGTTTGCAGTTACTATAAACAGTTTCCAATAACAACGAGTAAATAAATTAAAAAATTTCAAAAGCTAAATGCATCTGCACTTTAGCGAGAAAACATAAAAAAAATGGATTCAAAAATAAAAACCTTAAACGAAAAATTAGCACAATCCTATTTAGGTGGTGGTGAAAAACGTATTGAAAAGCAACATGCAAACAAAAAACTCACCGCTCGTGAGCGCGTTTTATATCTTTTAGACGAAGGCTCATTTGAAGAAATAGGCGCATTAGTCACACACAGAACCAAAGATTTTGGGATGGACAAGCAACAGTATTATGGGGATGGTGTTGTAACAGGTTATGGAACCGTTTCTGGCAGATTGGTTTATGTTTTTGCGCAAGATTTCACCGTTTTTGGAGGCTCTCTTTCAGAAACACATGCTGAAAAAATCTGTAAAGTTATGGATTTAGCTGTAAAAGTGGGTGCTCCTATTATAGGACTTAATGATTCTGGAGGCGCACGAATTCAAGAAGGCGTCCGTTCGCTTGGTGGTTATGCAGATATATTTTATCGTAATGTGCAAGCTTCAGGCGTTATTCCACAGTTATCTGCTATCATGGGACCTTGTGCTGGAGGTGCCGTATATTCGCCTGCTATGACGGATTTCACGCTCATGGTTCAAGACACAAGTTATATGTTTGTTACAGGCCCAAATGTTGTTAAAACGGTTACCAATGAAAACGTAACTAGTGAAGAGCTAGGTGGCGCAAGTGCACATGCAACCAAATCTGGTGTGGCACATATTACGGCAACTAATGATGTAGAATGTCTAGAAGATATTAAAAAATTATTGAGTTACTTACCTCAAAACAATCAAGAAAAAACAAAAGATATCCCTTATGAATTAGCTGATGAAATGCGCGAGGAATTATCACAAATTATTCCAGACAATGCCAATAAACCATATGACATGCACGCGGTTATTTCTGGAATTATTGATACCGATTCTTTCTACGAAATTCATAAAGACCACGCCGAAAATATTATAGTAGGCTTTGCCAGATTAGGCGGAAAAAGTATAGGTATTGTTGCTAATCAGCCCATGTTTTTAGCTGGTGTTTTAGATGTTAATAGCGCCAAAAAAGCGGCTCGTTTTGTTCGTTTTTGCGATGCGTTTAATATTCCGCTTCTAGTTTTAGAAGATGTACCCGGTTTTTTACCGGGAACAGACCAAGAATGGAATGGTATTATTGTACATGGCGCCAAATTGTTGTACGCCTTTAGTGAAGCAACGGTTCCAAGAATAACAGTTATTACTAGAAAAGCATATGGTGGTGCTTATGATGTTATGAACTCCAAACATATTGGAGCTGATATGAATTACGCCTGGCCAAGTGCCGAAATTGCCGTTATGGGTGCCAAAGGTGCAGCCGAAATTATCTTTAAAAAGGAGATTAATGCGGCCGATGATAAAGATGCTAAATGGAAAGAAAAAGAAGCCGAATATGCCGATTTATTTGCCAACCCCTACAGTGCTGCTCAACGTGGGTTTATAGATGAAGTCATTTTACCAGAAACAACGCGACGTAAATTAATTAAAGCATTTGCAATGTTAGAGGACAAACAGGTTGAAAAACCGAAACGCAAGCATGGAAATATTCCCCTGTAAGGTAAATTACTAGATTAAATAAGTAAAAAAATAAGCCATACGTTTTCAAGTATGGCTTATTCAATTTAAATAATTATTAAAAAAACTATTACATGAGAATTTTTAAATAAACCTCATTCTTAACCTTTCTGTAGCTTTCAATATGCTTCACATATTTAGAAAGATAGGTGTCGTGTAAATTAATGTAATATACATCACATTCTAAATCATCACATTCATTATACTTTACAATAGATGTTCTATAATTGTATAACTCGTTTAATATAGTTGCATTCTGTTCGGATTCCTCCAAAAGCCTATCTCTCAACGCTTTGTCATTCAATTTATTAGATGCTATTTTCGCTAGCCAATCACTCTCGTCGGTCACGTAACTTAAATGAGAAATCCAAACGTCCAGCTCTTGTGTGCGCTTTACATGAATTATTTCTTCATCAGTATCATGATTAAAAAAGGTATTTGATTCCATTATAATTGATAGTGTTTGTTTGATTTATTTTGCTTCACATTAACAATACGGAGCTTTTTGATTCCGCCAGGAAATTCCCAGTCAATGACATCGCCTTGAGCATAGCCCATAACAGCAGATCCCATTGGTGTTAACACCGAAACCTTATTGTTTTGATAGTTTTTATCATTGGGCGTTACCAGTTCAAAAGTATTTTCCCAACCATCATCCGTTGCCACTGTAACTACAGAGTTAAATCTAATAACGTCTTGAGGAACTAATTCTTCATCACTTATTACAGCATTCTGCAATTCGGCTTCTAGTCTTTTTACAGAGTATTTACGCGTATCTTCTTTATAATTAATAGATAAGTTTAATAGGCGTTTTAAAACAACATACTCCTTTTTTTCTAAAATCAAGCTTCCGTATTTCATTTTAAATTAAAGTTTATTATGGAAAAATTCCACGTTGAATATATGCTTTCTCAATACGCTCTATTGCTATAAAGTAAGCAGCTGAACGCATATCAATTTGTTTCTCTTCGGAAGTTTTTAAAACTTTTCTAAAAACCTCTCTAATTTTTTTGTCAATTTTGGCAAGTATTTCATCAAGCTCCCAAAGTTCGCCATTACGGTTTTGTAACCACTCGAAATAACTTCCAATAACACCACCAGAATTACATAAGATATCTGGAATAACAGTTATGCCTTTTTCACGCAATACTTTTTCTGCCTCAACTGTTGTTGGTCCATTTGCACCTTCAGCAATTAAAAATGCTTTAATTTGAGAGGCATTTTCAGCCGTAATTTGGTTTCCTAAAGCGGCAGGGATACAAATATCACAGTCTAATCCGAAGAAGTCGTCTTTTTCTACGGCAGTAGATCCAGTGAATCCTTGAACAGATCCGTTATTGTTTTTAGTATACTCGAATAAATGCTCTACCGATAAACCGTCTGCTTTACTTATAGATCCAAAAGCGTCCTGAACACCAACCATTTTAGCGCCTTCTAATTCTAAAAAGTGTGCAGCCCAATAGCCCACATTTCCAAAACCTTGAACAATAAAACGCTTATCTTTTAAATCTATTTTCTTGCTTTCAGCCCAATATTTAATCGTTAAGAACACACCAAAACCAGTAGCTCTATCACGACCTTCTAATCCTCCAGAACCAATTGGCTTACCAGTAACAACGTGCTGGTTTTTTGAACGCTCTGATGGCGCTTTAGTAGACATATACGTATCTGCAATCCAAGCCATAGTTTGTGCGCTTGTATTAACATCTGGCGCTGGAATATCGTGCTCTGGCCCAATGTTTTCACCTAAAGCATAAGTAAAACGTCTTGTAATACGCTCTAATTCTGTATTAGAATATTTTTTAGGATCCATTTGAATCCCTCCTTTAGCTCCACCATAAGGCAAGCCAGCTAAAGACGTTTTCCATGTCATCCACATCGCTAAAGCTTTAACAGAGTCGATATCAATGGTTGGATGGTAACGCAATCCACCTTTGTAAGGCCCTAAAGCGTTATTATGCTGTACGCGGTAACCTTTAAAAATTTCGACTTCACCATTGTCCATACGAACAGGGAAATGAATAATTAATTCATTATTTGTTACAGCTAATATTTTTTTAATGTTTGGATTTAATTCAACCATATCTGCAGCAGCATTGAATTGCTTCATAACATTCTCTAGCATGCCTTGTTTAGGTTGTTTTTTCTTTTTTACTTCTTTTGTTAAAGTCATTTTTTTTATTTGTTTAGATAAGTTCAACAGTAGGATTATTCAACACACGGTCGAATTTTTGAATATTATTTTTAGAATATTTGTTCATGTCTATTTTGGCCAGTTCATATTCACTACAGGACCAAATAGAACTTTTATTTGTCGTTAAGTTGCACGTTTGTACAAACGTACAATCTTGGCACAAACTTCTTTCCATAATATGATTCATAAACTAACCTTTAATTTCCACGAACCAAAAGGCAATAGGTATGCCAATTTAAAATACAATTTACAATATTATTATAACCGCCTGATTATTAGACTATTAAACAAAAACCAGATAAAACTTCTTAAAACTATATTGAGGAATTATTAACCAGCTGTGTAAAAATTACCCACTTAAGACCATTGCTTATTTTATTTTTTCACTTAAAGTCTTTCTATCAATTTGGAGAATTTTAGCCGCTTGAGATTTATTGTTGTTTGTAGCCTCTAAGACCTTTAATATGTATTTTTTTTCAATTTCTTTAAGTGGCAACAGCTCATTATCATATTCGGGAAAGGATATGTGGTGTTTTAAATTTTCGGGTAAATCAGCCATCGTAATTTGCTTGTCACACATTATCACCGCACGTTGGATAACATTTTCTAACTCCCTAATATTCCCTGGCCAGTTATAACGCTCCAAAACAGCTAACGCATCGGGTGCTATAGAAATTAGTTTGTCCTTATATTCCACACCATATTTAAATAGAAACTTATCTGTTAATAAGGAAATATCGCCCTTTCGTTCTTGCAATGATGGCACATCAATTTCAACAACGGTTAATCGGTAATAAAGATCTTCCCGAAAACGCCCTTTATCAATAAGTTCCTTTAAGTCGCTATTTGTTGCCGCAATTACACGAACATCCACAGGTTCAATTTTTTGAGATCCCACACGCGTTACTTCCTTTTCTTGTAACACACGAAGTAAGCGGGATTGTGTAGCTAAAGACGCATTTCCTATTTCATCTAAAAAAATAGTGCCTTTGTTAGCGGCTTGAAAAAAACCATTTCTATTTTCATCAGCTCCCGTAAAGGCGCCTTTAACATAGCCAAATAATTCGGATTCTAATAGGTTTTCAGGAATGGCACCACAATTTACCGCAATAAATGGTGCCGACGCATATTTTCCTAAATAATGAATGGAACGTGCAACCAATTCTTTTCCTGTTCCACTTTCTCCTTTTATAAATATAGTTGCTTTATTGTCTTTAACCCGATCTATAATTTCCGTTACTCGTTTTATGGCTCCTGATTGCCCAATTAACTCACCATAACTTTGGATGTCTTTAGGTTTCTCTGATTTGTTAGCAACTCGTTTTGGTCTACTTTCAAATGCTTTTATAACAGCTAATTTAAGTTCTTCTTTGGTAAATGGTTTGGTAAGGTATTCCATGGCTCCAGATTTCATAACTTCTAAAGCTCCGTCAACGGAAGGATAACCTGTAACAACTAATTTTGGAATAGTTGGGTAATGTTCAGACACATATTTTACCAACTCCAAGCCATCAACACCTGGCATTTTTAAATCGGTTATGAGTAAATCGATGGATTCATCTTGTAAAATAGTCATAGCTTCTTTTACAGAAACGGCTTTAAACGTATGATAATTTAAGGTTTGCAAATGACGCTGTAGGAGTTCTAAAATATGAACATCATCATCTACTAACAATATATTTTCTTGATGTAATGACATAATTTAATTTTTTGGAAAACTGATATGAAATATAGTGCCTTTTGGAGAGTTTTGTCTGTGTTTTATGGTGCCTTTATGACTTTTCACAATACCATGAACAACGCTTAACCCTAAACCAGAACCTTCACCAACTGGTTTTGTTGTAAAGAAAGGGTTAAAAATATTGTCACCTTTTTCTGGATCAATACCTGGCCCTTCATCACTAATTTCAATTATAATTTGTTTGTCACTTTGACTAACAGTTACATTTATAACACCTTTTTCTGGTGAAAAATAAATGGCATTAATCACTAAATTAAAAATAACTTGTGTAAGTTGAATAGCGTCTACACGCAAAGGAATATTTTCATCGGTAATGGTTACATGACACGTAATATCCTTTTTAGAGAAATTAGGTTTCAATAAACTAATAGCATCCTTTATAATCGGTGTCATATTAGTTAATTCCATTTGGTGAGGCATATCGCAAGAAAAAAACATCAATTTTTTGACCACTTCCCGCGAATAAATAGCACTATTCATTATTTTATCTAAATCGTTTAAAACCGCTTTCTGTTCGTGAAATTGATCTTTTAACAATTCCGAATAGCCTAAGATATTAGCCAATGGTGTATTGAGTTCATGCGCTATTCCAGCTGTAATCTCACCCAAAATAGACAATCTATCGGCACGCTCTACTTGACGTCTAGACACGACTTCCTTTTCTATAATTTGCTTACGTTCAAATAAATTACCCAGTTCTAACGTAATCTTGGCTAACAGTCGTTTTTCTTCATTTAAAAAACTGTTTTCGTTAAATTTAGATTTAGAATACCCTACTTTAATGGAGCCAATTGCAATATTAAATTCTTTAATAGCAGATAACATAAAGACTTTATCTTCGGACTGCTGCCCAACTTCAATATGAAAATCGGCAACAGTTAGCTCCACAGAAGCTTCTTTTGGAAACCGAATAGCTTCCTGCAAACTTAAAGCAATAGCCTGAAGTGTGGGTTCCAAATTATCTAAATCACAATTGGATATATGCGAACTGATGGTATATAAACAGGATAATTCCTTAATGCGTTCTTTTAATTTATCTTCAGCCGTTATTAATTGTGACATATTGTTTTTTATGGTAGATATGTAAAATTACATTTTTAAAAAATAGTATTCAAGATTCGTCATACAATTAAGATTATTTAACAATGAATTAGTTATTAAAATCAAGCATCCTGATAATTTATAAATACTTTTGCAGGATGCAAAATGAAAAACCCCGTACAGAAAAAGTTAATATAGAATTTATTGCATTAATGGCATCATTAATGGCTATTGTAGCACTTTCCATTGATGCACTGCTTCCAGCTCTACCAGACATTGCATCTGATTTTGGTGTAATTGATGTTTCAAAAAATCAACTTTTGGTAACCATGATTTTTTTGGGCTTGGGTTTTGGTCAACTTATTTTTGGCCCTCTTTCCGATAGTTTTGGAAGAAAACCTATAATCTATGTTGGATTTCTACTGTTTGTATTTGCGAGTATTTTATGTGTTACAACGGGAAGTTTTGAGATTTTGATTCTTGGCCGTATTCTTCAAGGTGTGGGATTAGCTGCGCCTAGAACCATTAGTATTGCTATGGTGCGGGATTCTTATAGCGGTGATTATATGGCTAAAGTGATGTCCTTCGTGGTTATGATTTTTATTTTAATTCCAGTAATTGCGCCCACTTTAGGACAGTTTCTAATAACGTTTTATGATTGGCACTCTATCTTTTATGTCAACTTAATATTTGGCATTGCCGTGATGTTTTGGTTTTGGAAAAAACAACCCGAAACGCACACCAAAGAAAAGCGTACCAAATTAACACCGCAACTTTTTATAGCAGGTGCCAAAGAGTTTTACAGACATAAAGATGCGGTTGCCTACACCGTGATTTCGGGTTTAATTACGGGTTCTTTTATGGTGTATTTAAGCACATCTCAACAAATTTTTGAATACCAATATAAGTTAGCTGAATTGTTCCCGTACATTTTTGCTAGTTTAGCCATTTCTGTAGGATTTTCTACTTTTATAAACAGCACATTGGTTATTCGTTTTGGAATGAGACGAATTGCTTTCACTGCTGCCGTCTGCTTTTCCATTATATCCCTTTTATATGTTCTTATATTTTCGTCAGGTATAAATCCAGACTTATCCATATTAGTGATATTTTTTGCCCTACAATTTACAGCTATCGGATTTTTATTTGGAAATTTACGATCATTAGCCATGGAGCCTGTTGGTCATATTGCTGGAGTTGGCGCCGCAATCAACGGCTTTTTTAGTACCATTATGGCTGTCCCTATTGCTGGTTTTATAGGTAGTTTTGTAACTGAAAGTGTGTTGCCTTTATTTATAGGGTTTTCAATATGTGGTATTATTTCTGTGCTATTATTTCTTTCAGTTAAAAAGCCTATTAAAACTGTATTCTCTGAATAATATCAACAACCGATGAAATAATATACTCCACGCCTATAGCAATTACAATAAATCCGATAACGCGTGATAAAGCATTGATTCCAGATGCTCCTAAAAATTTTACGATAAAATATGATGATTTTAAAATCAGGTAAATACTCACTGTTGTTACCAACATGGCCATTAATATTATACAGATTTGTAATGAGCTTTGATACTCCTGATTAAAGGTAATTAATAAAGAAATTGTTCCAGGACCGGCTAACATAGGAATAGCCAAAGGTGTTAAAGAAATAGCATCACGCGAATGAATATCTTTTTGAACTTTATTTCGTTTCATTCCTTTATGCTCCCTAAACTTTCCTGTTAATAATGCAAATCCTGAAGATGCAATAATGAGTCCTCCAGCAATTTTCAAGGCATTTAAACTAATACCAAAAAAGGACAGAATATACTTGCCTGCAAAAAAGGAAAGCAATAGAATAATGAACACATTAAACGCCGTCCAAAATGCTGTTAATGCACGCTGACGCTTGGTATTTTCTTGGGTTAAACCAACAAACACCGGAACAGTGCCTAGTGGGTTCATAATGGAAAATAACGCGCCAAAACTGATTAAAAATAAATCCATAGTTTTTTACTACAAATTCACTGTTTTTTATCAAGTTTAAGGTTACGCGAATTTTAACCTATGATATGAAAATTGTTAAATTTAATCGGTTCTTTTACGACGTGTATGTTTTTTCGGTTTCTTTTCATCAATCCGAACATACACCAATTTAAAACGACCATTTCCGCTTTCACGCTTATCAATATCAAAAGCATCAATGGAGTTAATTAATGGTGTTAGTTTAGCAAAACCGTAGTTACGAGAATCAAAGTTGGGTTGTTTTTTCTGCAATAAACTTCCAACATCACCTAAAAAGGCCCAACCATCATCATCAGCTAAATCTTCAATAGTTTGGGAGATTAAACGAATAACTTTTGGTGTAATTTTGTCGTAGGAATCTTTTGAAGATTTCTTTTTGTCTTCGGGATCCGTGTCCGAATCGGAATCACTAGAAGCTTGTTTTAAAATTTCAATGTAAATAAACTTATCACAAGCAACAATAAATGGTTTAGGTGTTTTCTTTTCTCCAATACCATATACCTTCATGCCAGCTTCACGCAGTCTGGTGGCTAGTCGCGTAAAATCACTATCACTAGAAACCAAACAGAAACCGTTAACTTTTTCACTGTATAAAATATCCATAGCGTCAATAATCATGGCGCTATCGGTTGCATTTTTCCCCGTTGTATATCCGTATTGTTGAATAGGTGTAATGGCATTTTCAAGTAGCATGTTTTTCCATTTTGCTAAATGTGGTTTGGTCCAATCGCCGTAAATACGTTTAATTGTTGGGTTACCATATTTGGCAATTTCTTCCATCATTTCTTTTACGTAAGCGGATGGTATATTGTCGCCATCAATTAGCACTGCTAGTTTAATTTCCATTGTGTCATTTTAGTTAGTCTGTATTTCGTAAAGTTAGGGAACTGACTATTAAAATCCGCTGAAATGATTAAATTTTTAAATTCACAACTATTGTAGTACATAAATTACATCTAGCCTAATCCAACTTGTAAGTCAAATATTTTCTTACCTTTACCGCTTTTTTAACCTTAAAATAGTACAATGGAAACAAACACTTTATTAGAAATTGCTAGGGATTACGGTAGTCCTATTTATGTTTACGATGCTGAAAAAATTGCATAGCAATATAAACGCTTAAATGCAGCATTTAATAAGGTGAAACAGGTGAAAGTAAACTATGCCGTTAAAGCATTATCTAATATTTCCATACTAAAATTAATGAAATCATTAGGTTCTGGACTAGATACAGTTTCTATCCAGGAAGTACAACTAGGCTTAAAAGCTGGATTTTTACCAGAACAAATAATCTATACACCTAATGGAGTATCGCTGATTGAAATTGAAAAAGCAGCTGAAATAGGTGTCCAAATTAATATTGATAATCTTTCTATTTTAGAACAATTTGGAACAAAACATCCGAATATTCCTGTATGTATACGTATTAATCCGCATGTTATGGCTGGCGGAAACACCAATATTTCAGTAGGTCATATAGATAGTAAATTTGGTATATCAATTCATCAAATTCCTCATATTTTGCGCATTGTGAAAAACACCAACATGAATATAAATGGAATTCATATGCACACAGGCAGTGATATTTTAGATATTGATGTGTTTTTATATGCAAGTGAAATTTTATTTGAAACAGCCAAAAATTTTAAAAATTTAGATTTTATAGATTTTGGTTCAGGTTTTAAAGTACCTTACAAACCAGGCGATATTGAAACAGATATTGAAGAGTTTGGAAAAAAATTAACCAAACGGTTTAATGAGTTTTGTAAAGAATACGGTAAAGATTTAACGCTAGCCTTTGAGCCAGGGAAATTTTTAGTGAGTGAAGCAGGTTACTTTTTAACCAAAGTGAACGTGGTAAAACAAACCACCTCTACCGTTTTTGCGCAAGTTGATTCGGGTTTCAATCATTTTATAAGACCAATGCTTTATGGAGCCCAACATGACATTGTAAATCTTTCAAACTCAAAAGGACGAGAACGTTTTTATTCTGTTGTGGGTTACATATGTGAAACGGATACGTTTGCAAACAACAGACGAATAAATGAAATTACGGAAGGGGACGTACTGGCCTTTAAAAACGCTGGAGCCTATTGCTATTCTATGGCGTCAAACTACAATTCACGTTACCGACCAGCCGAAATTTTATGGCATAATAAAGAAGCGAAACTGATTAGAAATCGTGAAACTTTTGATGATATATTGAAAAATCAAATTGAGATTAGTTTATAAACTAAAAGCGTTGCCATAATGGCAACGCTTTTTTTTAATTTTGATTTTTTGGCCAAAAATATTGGACACATGTTAAGTAAAAGAGGCTAACCTCTAAAAGCCCATGTTCTATGTGCGCTTTAAAAATAAATTTACCCGTTATTCAATTTTACTCCCTGGAACATCTTGTCCGTTTTGATGAAGTGTTAAACTTTCCACAACACCTTCATTAGTTACATGAAAAGTAACTTGCGCATCCACAACTTTTAGATAAAATTTATGGGTTGCCGCAGGAAACAATTGAAACTGCGGCTGTCCTGTGGCCTGTGCTAAAAGCTGCGCACCTTCTCGCGTTACAGTTATAATAAAACCTGGCGCCAGTTGATATTTTCCCAAACAGGTGTTTAAAACGGCTTCTGAAACCTGCATATCAGGTACGACTTCGCTGACATCAATATCCAAGGTTTTAAGAACGTCTATGGCATTTTGATTGGCAGGATTTAATTCTAAAGATTTTATATAGAATGTAAAATGTTACAAATTAAAGCGCCTCATCAATAATATCTTGTACACATTCTGGATTCAATAAGGTACTAATATCACCCAAATTAGAGGTATCCTTTTCTGCAATTTTCCTTAAAATACGTCGCATAATTTTCCCCGAGCGTGTTTTAGGTAAAGATTCTGTAAACTGAATTTTATCCAGTTTGGCAATGGGTCCTATATGTTCGGTAATAATTTGGTTAATTTCGTTTCGTAAATTAGTATGATCCCGACTTTCGCCAGATTCCTTCAACGTCACATAACCATACAGCGCATTTCCTTTTATATCATGCGGAAATCCAACGATGGCAGATTCAGAAACTGCTGGGTGTTCATTAATAGCATCTTCAATAGGCGCCGTTCCTAAATTGTGCCCCGATACAATAATGACATCGTCCACACGACCTGTAATTCGGTAGTAACCAACTTCATCACGAAGTGCACCATCGCCCGTAAAATACATGTTTTTATAGGTGGAAAAATACGTGTCTTTATAACGTTGATGATCTCCCCAAATAGTTCGGGCTATACTTGGCCACGGAAACTTAATACACAATCTGCCATCCACTTGATTGCCTTTTAGTTCCTCTCCGTTTTCATCCATAATGCACGGTTGCACACCTATAAATGGTAAAGTTGCATAAGTTGGTTTGGTTGGCGTAACATACGGAAGTGGTGTAATCATGATACCACCTGTTTCGGTTTGCCACCAGGAATCAATAATTGGACTTTTTCGTTTTCCAACATTATCATTATACCAATGCCACGCTTCTTCATTAATAGGTTCGCCTACGGAACCTAAAACTTTTAAAGAGGATAAATCATACTGCTCTATTAACTCCGTTCCTTGTTTTGCCAAAGCACGAATAGCTGTGGGCGCTGTATATAACTGATTGATTTTATGCTTCTGAATAATATCCCAAAAGCGCCCGAAATTGGGATAACTCGGTACGCCTTCAAACATAACTGTTGTTGCTCCATTACAAAGCGGACCGTAAACTATGTAGCTATGGCCTGTAATCCAGCCAATATCTGCGGTACACCAGTACACATCATCCTCCTTATATTGAAATACATTTTTAAACGTGTACGCCGTATAAACCATGTAACCAGCAGTGGTATGTACCATGCCTTTCGGTTTACCCGTAGAACCGGACGTATATAGAATAAATAGCGGATCTTCGGCTTTCATAATTTCTGCCTGTCCGGCTTTAGATGCGTTATCAAGTAGAGGTTGCAACCAAAAATCGCGACCGGCTTTCATGCTAATTTCGGAATGTATGCGTTTTACCACTAAAACGGATTTTACACCATCGCAGTTTTCTAATGCTTCATCCACTATACCTTTTAAGTCGATGGTTTTAGCTCCGCGATACGAGCCATCGGCCGTAATAACTAACTTGCAATCCGAATCATTAATTCGTGTAGATACGGCTTTTGACGAAAAACCAGCAAATACCACAGAATGAATAGCACCAATTCTAGCACATGCTAAAATGGCAATCGCCAATTCCGGAATCATAGGCACATAAATACATACGCGATCGCCTTTTTGAATGCCTTGATCTTTGAGCACATTTGCCATTTGGTTTACGCGTTCATATAATTGTTGGTATGTAATATGTTCCGCTGGTTCCTCCGGATTATTCGGTTCAAATAAAATAGCGGTTTTGTCACCACGCGTTGCTAAATGCCTATCTAAACAGTTTTCTGTGATATTTAATTCGGCACCTTCAAACCATTTTATTTCGGGTTTTGAAAAATCCCAACTTAAAACCTTGTCCCATTTTTTTCGCCATAAAAAATGCTCTTCAGCAATTTCCTCCCAGAAATTCTCGGGCTCACGAATGGATTTTCTATAAATTTGATAGTACTCTTCTAAATGTTTAATATGGTAGTTACTCATATAAATTATAATTATGATGAAAAGATAGGACAAAGCCGAAAACAATCAAAAAAAAACGTTGTCAAAAAAAGTGCGTAGATTTTTTGCATTAATTTTTATATTAGCAATCTAAACTTCCTAATAACTTGAAAAACAACCTCACGCTCCTACTCGTTTTTACGTTTACCATAGTTTCATTTGCACAAAGAAAGACAGAGCCAACGCCTAAAGAAATTCAACTTGCCGAAACACTAAAAGAAACATATCCAGATGATCACGTTGCTTCGGAAAGTGAGAATTATCATATTTCATTTGAGTACAACAAAAAAACAGAAAAAGTCGAGGTCCTAGAAACTATCACCAAAAAACTCATCAGTTTAGATTCTCGAGCAGACATTCAAGTGTATAGTTTTTATAATGGCGAGTCGGAAATTGAATCCTTTGAAATAAAATATAAAACGGATCGTGATGCTGATTTTTACATTAAAGATGAAGCCATGAAAAGTGATGATTTGTTTCACAATGATGCCCGCGTAAAATATACAAATATAGATTTTCCTCTTAAAGGCTACAGGTATCAAATTGAAACTGTTAAGCGTTATAAGGACATTAAATACTTTACCAGTTTATATTTTAATGATGATTATCCAGCTGTAAAAAAAACGTTTACTGTAGCTATTCCAAATTGGTTAGATTTAGAATTAAAAGAAATGAATTTTAATGGCTTTCCAATTCGAAAATCAATAAAAACCAATGAAGATTTTGATGGTAATATCCATACATTTACAATAGAAAACGTACCCGCTATGTTTGATGATAGTAGTGCGCCTGGACCATCCTACATTTATCCGCATATTTTAATTTTAGCAAAATCATTTACTATAGATGCTGTAAAAACAAACATCTTTGAATCCACGCAAGATTTATATAATTGGTATAAAACACTGGTGAATAGTTTAGAAAATGACAATACGGAATTACAAGCCAAAGTGGTTGAATTAACCCAAGATGCAGCAACTGACGAAGAAAAAATAAAAAATATTTATTATTGGGTTCAAGATAATATTCGCTACATCGCCTTTGTGGATGGAATTGCAGGCTTTAAACCTGATGAAGCGTCGCAAGTTTTCAAAAAACGGTATGGCGACTGTAAAGGGATGGCAAACCTGACCAAACAAATGCTAATTGAAGCTGGTTTTGACGCACGCTTAACATGGATTGGCACCAACCGAATTGCTTACGATTATTCAACGCCTAGCCTATCTGTAGACAACCACATGATTTGTACTATTTATACAAATGGAGAACCAACATATTTAGATGGAACCGAAAAATTCAACGCCTACAAGGAATACGCAAATAGAATTCAAGGCAAGCAAGTATTAATTGAAAATGGTGATGAATTCATTTTAAACATCGTACCAAAAACAGCAGCCAATTTTAATAAAGAAACCGTTAATTATAATTTATCCCTTGAAAACGAACAACTAAATGGAACGGTTTCAAAAACCTATAATGGCGAAAGTCGCTCGGGATTATTACAGTACTTAAGTCAGCTACAAACCGACAAAAAAGACACCTTTTTAATGTGGTATTTGGATGGAGGCGATTCGAATATTAAAGTAACGGATATTATAACATCTAATTTAACCGATAGAGAAATACCTATAAATATCGATTACAACATTACGATAAATAATGCGGTTTCATCCTTCGATGATACCATGTATATTGATTTGGATTTAGAGAAAGAATTATCAGGTTATAATTTTGAAAAGCGCAAAACCGATTATGTTTTCGATTATAAAAAACATTTAGAATCCACAACGACGTTAAAAATTCCAGATGGTTACAAAATTGGAAGCCTTCCAAAGGATATTGCTATTTCCAATGACAATTACAACTTAAAAGTATCCTTTACCCAAACGGATACTACCATTATTTATAAAAAGGATTTTGAAATCACGGAAAGCGTTATTAAAAAGGACGGTTTTAATGAATGGAATGATTTTATAAAAAACCTTAATTCTGTTTATAACGAACAAATCACCTTAACCAAACAATAAAAAAACACATGAAAATTAAATTACTCCTATTATGCACATTTGCGTGCACAACCCTGTTTTTTGGTCAATCTAAACTAGAAATAGAAGCTCAAACATTTTTTTGGGGAGAAAATGACACCTTTAAAAACGCGGTTGATATTCCTGAAAAATGGGAAAATGAATCGGCTGTAATTATCTATAAGAATGAAAATTATGATTTTCATAAGTTTGGTAAACGTGTGGAATACAAATCGTCCATTCGCAAACGGATTAAGCTATTAGATCAAGCATCTGTTACTGAATTTTCAACCTTCACTTATCAAAAACGATTCAACTCCTCAAAAGGCGTTTATGTTTACAATCCATCTAATGTTATTGTAGGTATTAAAATTATAAAGCCAGATGGTACTGAAACCATTATTGATATTGCAAAAGAAGCCGTAGAAGTTGATGGTGAAACTAAAGTAGCAATGGCTAATTTGGAAATTGGTGATATAATTGACTATTTCTATTATAGCGTTGAACCGTTTAAATCTATTGAGGCATTTGGTTTTAATCCTGTGGAGCAAACATTAAGTGAGGAATATCCCATAATGGATTACAAGCTATATTTTGAAACGGAAAATGACTTTTTTATAAATTTCAACTCCTATAATGGCGCGCCCGAACTGAAAGAAATTCCAACCGAAAAGAGTAATATGAGGCGGTATGAATTGATTGAAAAGGATATAGATAAGCATAAATATGAGCGTTGGTTTTACCCTTTAGTAGAATTGCCATGTTATAAATTTCAAGTGTATTTTGCTAGATCTGGAAAATTTGAGGATCGTGCCTTGGCTTTTTTACCAGAGAAAGAGGAAATCATTAAAAAAACGGTTACAGAGGAAGAGGTTTTAGATTTTTATGAGAAATATACACCTTATGGGGATTTAGGTTCTATGGAGCGTTTTGTAAAAGAAAACGACTTTGCAGGCGAGCGCGAAAAGATAATAGCTGTTTACTATTTTGCCCGCCATCATTTTCTAACACAATATGTAGAAGGTATTATTGTTGGCGAAGCGAATATTCTAGCCTCACCATTTATTACTACAAGAACGATTCCGTATTTATTTTCAAATGAGAAATCGTTTATACGGCATTTTATGGCTTTTTTATATGAATCTGATTATGATTATGACGTTATCGTGGGTAAAAAACGCTATGATGGATCTTTAAATGATTTGCTTCTCGAGCGAAACACCAACGTTATTATCAAAGTCAACACAGAAACACCAGTTTATTTAGAGGCTTTAAAAATTCATTCGGATGCCAATCAATTTCATCATTTATTAGAAGGTACCGATGTGTATAAATTATCGGCAAGCAGAAAACGATTGGATCAAATTGCAACCGGAAAATTACCACAATCAACCTATAAGGAAAATGAATCCTTGAAGGACATTACAATTACATTAAACGATGATATTTCAGGGTTTACGTATCAAGGTATTAACAAATACAAGGGTTACGAAAAAGCAGATCATCAATATGACAAGCTTATTTTTAAAGATTACGTTGATGAGGATTACCAAAAGTATGGAACAGAACCTTTTATGGATAAAATAAGAAATAAAAAAACACGCGAAAAAACCAGAAAAGAACTTGCTGCGTTAGTTGAAAAACTTCGTGAGAAACAATCTGAAAGTTTAAAGAAAAATATAGAAGCTGAATTAGATATTACAGAGGTTTCAGATTATACTTATACTATTAAAGAAACAGGGCGTTATGGATTTGATAAATACTTCACTTATGATGAAAACTTCACGGTTTCAGATGCACTCATTAAAAAAGCAGGGCCTAATTACATTTTAGAAGTTGGTAAATTAATTGGTGGTCAGGTGGATTTATCTGATGAAGAACGCAAACGAACTGAAAATGTACACATGAACTATCCACGAAGTTATAATTACAACATAACACTAAATATTCCTGAAGGGTATTCCGTATCTGGTTTGGTTAAACTAAACAAATCGGTTGATAACAAAACAGGCGCTTTTATCAGTACCGCATCAATGTCGGGTAATCAGTTAATTATCACTTCTAAAAAACAATATAAAAACAATTATGAAGACCATGCCGATTGGCCATTAATGATGGCGTTTCTAGATGAAGCCTTCCAATTTACCAATGAAAAAATCTTATTGAAAAAAGATTAAGAATTCTTATTCGTGTTAATTTAAAAGGCTGTCTGAAAAAAGATACTATAAATTGTCAAACTGAAACCAATTCAGATTGACGAGAATTATCTAAACCTTCAGACAGCTTTTTCTATGCATTAAAAGTCCGAAGTTTATAAGCTTTTATTTCTTTAACCACGCGAGGTGCTAGCATAAGCGTTGTAAACATAGTTGGAAAAGCCATGAGAGCAAAAAAGCCATCAATTAAATTAATCATCATACTTAAAGACGTGGTTGCTCCTAAAATAATACTCACGATATACATGTAGTTATAATAGTGTTTTTTATCGGCTCCAATTAAAAACGACAAACATTTACTACCATAATAGGAATAGGAGAATAGGGATGAAATACTAAAAACGGCAATACATAACAACAACAGATATTTTCCAAAACCTGGCATGGCGTTTCCAAATGCAGACGCTGTTAAACTCACACCATTAGCATCCGTTGTTTGCCAAACTCCGGTTACTAAAATAGCCAAAGCTGTTAAGGTACAAACCACCAAGGTGTCAATAGCTGGTCCCAACATAGCCACTAAACCTTCACGGACTGGTTCCGAAGTTTTTGTTGCGCCATGAGCCATAGGTGCTGTACCAATTCCCGCCTCATTAGAAAACGCACCACGACGAATACCTAATAACATTAAACCACCTATAACACCACCTAAAAAGG
>NZ_JBLXHU010000015.1:0-76929 GCF_048259285.1 Bizionia sp.
GATGGTGTAAGCGAAGATAAACCAGCGCAAAAAGCCGGTTTACAAAAAGGGGATGTGGTCATTAAATTAGGCGATAGTACGGTAACAAACATGATGAGTTATATGCGTGCTTTATCAGTTTTTGATTCTGGCGATAGCACAAAAGTAACCGTAAAAAGAGATGGAAAACCATTAGAAGTGAATTTAAACTTTTAAGCTACTAGATGCAATTCAACAAACAGGAATTTATAGCAAAAATACACCTACTTATATCCGTGTCTATTGTTGTTCCTGTATCCATTATTTATGGATTTAACCCAGAATTGCAGTTTGATATTCATTTAAATACCATTGACGAGCATAATTTTTTTAAAGCCATTATGGGACTTTATTTAGGGTTTTCGGCCTTGTGGATTTTAGGCGTTTTTAAATCGGAGTATTTAAAAATAGCACTTGTTTCCAATTGTATTTTTATGTTGGGTTTAGGCTTTGGTCGTTTAATGAGTTATTTTTTAGATGGTATGCCAACATTTGGCTATCAATTTGGAACCATTGCCGAATTATTCCTCGGATGTTATGGCTTATGGGTTTTGAGAAATCATAACTGCAACAATTATATTGATAATTATAAAAAGGCGTAATTTTGCCTAAAATTATAAACACTTGGTAAAAATAGGTAACATAGAACTTCCAGACTTCCCACTGCTTTTAGCACCAATGGAAGATGTCAGCGATCCACCATTTCGCGCTTTATGCAAAGAGCAAGGTGCTGATGTGGTGTATACGGAATTTATTTCTAGTGAAGGCTTAATTCGTGATGCTGCAAAAAGTATCATGAAATTAGATATTTACGAAAAGGAACGTCCTGTTGGGATTCAAATATTTGGAGCCAATTTGGAAAGTATGTTGCAGACCATTGATATTGTTGAAAAATCCAATCCCGATATCATTGATATTAATTTTGGGTGTCCCGTGAAAAAAGTGGTGAGTAAAGGAGCAGGCGCTGGTATTTTAAAAGATGTTTGCCTCATGGAACAACTCACTGCCGAAATGGTGAAACGCACCAATTTACCTGTTACTGTAAAAACCCGTTTGGGTTGGGATCATGATTCCATTCGTATTTTAGAAGTTGCAGAACGCTTGCAAGATGTGGGTTGTGCTGCCATATCTATTCATGGCCGGACACGTGCACAAATGTATAAAGGTCATGCCGATTGGACGCCAATTGCTGCCGTGAAAAATAATCCGCGTATGCACATTCCTGTTTTTGGAAATGGTGATGTAGATACACCAGAACGTGCCATGGAAATGCGTGATGTTTATGGTTTAGATGGTTGTATGATAGGTCGTGCAACCATAGGAAACCCTTGGTTTTTTAAGCAGGTGAAGCACTTTTTTAATACAGGCGAACATTTGGCACCAATTTCATTGGAAGAACGTGTAGATGCCGCCAGACGTCATTTACAAATGGCTATTGACTGGAAAGGCGAAAAATTAGGTGTTTTTGAAACCAGACGTCATTATACCAACTATTTTAAAGGCATTCCAAATTTTAAAGAATACCGTATGAAAATGGTTACCAGTGATGATGCTCTGGATGTTTTCGCTGCTTTTGATGCCGTTTTAGATACGTTTTCAGGCTACGAATTTGCTCAATAACACAGTATTCTAAAGGTTCTGTTTAATAGTATTCTCATTCAGGATTCAAATGGTTAAAAATATATGAATTGTTTTAAGCTTCCTAAACATGGCCTATCGAAGGTTTATCGTAAAATTTGAATATGAAGGTGGCGTGAAATTTTAGGCTGTTTGAGCTAGCCTAATTTTTAAATTAATCAAGATTTTTCAAGCGAGTTCCTAAAATTTAGGCATCGAATGAAAAATTTAGATAAAGGTTCGTAAGCCTAGATTTTTTTGGTTCGTTTTTTCATCAATGGAAAAAATGAATATGTTAATTATTTAGTCCAAGATTGATTTGTAAAAACAATGCGAATCATGCCTTAATTCTTTTTAATAAAATCAATAACTAATCAAATTTTTAGTAATCCGAACGGAAGCGACTTTAGAAGCCAGAATACCCAAAACCGAAATAGTAATAAACACAATCAGAAAATTTTCCCATTTTAATCCCATAGGATAGGGTAGTGATGGTGTAATTTTAACCAAACCAAAACTGATTTGTGCTTGGACAATTAAATAGCCAACCAACAAACCAATTAAACCGCCTAGAACCGTCATTAAGGAACCTTGTAGAAAGAAAATTCGTCGAATATCCTTTACGGTTGCTCCCATATGATAAAGCGTGTGTAGCGTTTTCTTTTTGTCCAGAATCATCATGATAATGGTTCCTACCACATTAAATAAAGCAATAATTAGAATAAGTGTGAAGATGAGGTAAACAGCCAAATACTCTGTGTTTAGCATCTTATAAAGTGCATCATTTAACTGTTCGGTATTTTTTAAAATTACTTTCTCGCCTAAAGTAGTTGAAATAGCCTCGCGAGCATTGGCTTCGCTGACGCCTTCACGTATTTTAAATTCTAAAGCAGTAACTTGATTATCGTCAAAATTCAATAAATAACGTGCCATATCTATAGGCGCATAAATGTATTTATCATTGGTTGTTTCGTTAATATCAAAAATACCAACATTAATGGCTTTTACGGATGTGAAAGCTTGTTTGACATCGGTTACTTGGCCTTTACCTGGTTTTGGAATGTATAATTCAACCGATTTCCCATAATCCATAACACCAATATTAAGTCTATTGGCAATTCCCCAACCGGTTACTATTTGGTTTGATTTTTCAGAAAACCAACTCCCAAGTGGTACCACAGAATCGATTGCATTAACCGATTCAAAATTTTCATCAACGCCTTTTATATAAGCATTTGGGTAGTTCCGGTCTTCAAATGTGATAAAAACACGTTCTTCAACAATTTGAGAAAAGGATACAATATCCGGATGGTTTTGAAGTGTACTTAATTCTTCCGAAGAAATTTTAAAGGATTTTCCAACAGCCGCTTCTGCTTTTAAATCGGGATCTATTAAGGAGGTAAATTGGAGCGTAAAATCTTTAAGTCCGGCAAAGCCAGAAAGGACAATAAATAAAGATAACGCACCTAAAATGACACTGATTGCGGCAATTCCTGTTATAAAATTAATGGCATTGTTGCTGCTTTTAGAAAGCAAATACCGTTTCGCTATGTAGAGTGAAAAATTCATATATTACAGGATCTACAGGCGTTTTTCAATATAAGCTGGCTGTTTTTTGAAACTGATTTTAAACCGATTATGATTTTTTACGATTATCTAAAAGGTCCGGATTCTTAATAGGATTTTCTGTTCTTTTTAATGATTTTTCAATCCCATCAATATATTCTAATGAATCGTCTACAAAAAATTCTAATTGTGGCATGCGTCGTAATTGATGTCTAGTGCGTTGGGCTAATTCATGCTTTATAAGTGGTGCGTTAGAACGGATTCCAACTAATAATTCTTTAGCTTTAGCATTCGGGAAAATACTTAAATATACTTTAGCAACTGATAAATCTACAGTTACTTTAACCTTCGAAACCGAGATTAATACACCTCGCATACCACCTTCACTAGCAGCCTTTTGAAGGATTTCAACTAGGTCGCGCTGTAAAACCGATCCTATCTTTTTTTGTCTTTGACTTTCTTCCATAGTGCAAAAATACGCATATTTAAAGATTATTGTATTTTTGAAGATACTAAAATAGTTTTAATTAAAAGAGATTTCCGTTTTCGGGGAGAATTAATATGAATAAAATTGAACATATAGGTATTGCCGTTAAAAGTTTAGAAACATCAAATGACTTATTCGCTAAACTTTTTAATGCGCCTCATTATAAAATAGAAGAAGTAGCTAGCGAAGGTGTTAACACCTCATTTTTTCAAGTAGGTACTAATAAAATTGAACTTTTGGAAGCTACAAATCCAGATAGTCCAATAGCCAAATTTATTGAAAAACGTGGCGAAGGCATTCACCATATTGCATTTGATGTGGATGATATTGAAGCGGAAATTAAGCGACTGGAGGCAGAAGGTTTTACGGTATTAAACAGAACACCAAAAAAAGGAGCCGATAATAAATGGGTTGCTTTTTTACATCCAAAATCTACAAATGGCGTTTTGATTGAGTTGTGCCAAGATATAAAGGAATAAAAATACTTTGAGAGTATTAAAATATGTAGTAATATTGCACTCTCTTTGAAAAAAGAGAAACCAGAAGTTAGCCTTGCGCTAATGGGTCCTATAACTCAGCTGGTTAGAGTATCTGACTCATAATCAGAAAGTCCCTGGTTCGAGCCCAGGTGGGACCACCAATAAAATTAAGCCTTTCAAGGAATTGAGAGGCTTTTTTTGTTTTAAGATTCTTATATTTTCCAAATTTGAAATCTTCATTTTTATCAAATCTTTCTTCCACTTTTAATTAAGCAGTATAAAATGTCAACCAAATTTTCGTAAATTAAACCTGACTAAATTTAAGCACTTTATGAAAAACCTTATTTCTATACTACTCATTAGTTGCTTTGGATTCACGTGTGCTGCGCAAAAAATATTTTCGGTTCAATATGCCAATCAAGCAGATGTTAAAGTGTATGTTGTTGATTACGAAAATCAAGCGGATTTAAACGTTTATAAAGTAGAATATGCCAATCAAGCAGGGAAAAATGATGGTAAATGGTTTTTTACGGAATATGGAAATCAGGCAAAAAAGAAAGTATACTATGTAGATTATCAAAACCAAGCTGATCTCAAAATCTACTTTGTTGAATATGAAAATCAAGCTGGTTGGCGCAATAAAGCCAAACAGCATTTACTGTATTAATGGGCTGTTTTTATTTAGGATTATGTATTTTCGTTTAATTATTAATTCTCATTTGTAAGTAATGAAAAGAAAAAATACAATAGGACTTGTATTGTCTGGAGGTGGTTACAGAGGTATTGCGCATATTGGCGTATTGAAAGCCATGAAGGAATTAGGTATTAAACCCGATTACATTTCTGGAACAAGTGCTGGTGCCATTGTTGGATCCTTATATGCTGCTGGTCATTCTAGCGATAAAATTTTTGATTTTTTCTCCAATACAGAATTGTTTACATATCATAATTACACTTTAAAAAAACCTGGGTTAATTGATGGCTCTAAAATTGAAAACATTTTAAAAACCTATTTTAAAGAAGATAGTTTTGAAGCTTTAAAAACACCCATGTATATTGCTACAACTGATTTAGTTCACGCTAAAACACGCTACTTTAATTCAGGCCCAATTATAAAACCCATTATAGCATCATCTTCTGTTCCTGGTGTTTTTTCACCAGTGGTTTTTAATGATTTTCTTTTGTGCGATGGTGGTGTTACCAATAACTTTCCCGTGGAACCTTTATTAATTACATGTGATAAAATTATTGGTGTATTTTTAAATTCGCTTCTAGAAACTTCAAAAGATAAGCTAACTTCTACCAAGTCTGTTTTAGAAAGAGCGTACAAAATTACACGTGTTAATGCTTCTGAAAATAAATTTAAATCCTGTGATGTTTTCATTGCACCTAAAGAGTTAGGTAAGCATGAAATTTTCTCGAAAACACATGCCAAAGAAATTTTTGAAATGGGCTACCAAGAAGCAAAATTGCAGTTAACTGCATTTTATAAGAATTCTAAATAGTCTAGTTTTCTCTGATTTAAAAGATGTTTAATTAGGCTTCCTTCGATTTTGCCATTATAGCTTTCAAGCGTTCTTTGCGCAAGGCTTTTTCGGCTTTTTTCTTATCAATTTTTCTGTTGAGAAGTTTGGTGTGCTTGGCCTTATTTTTCGTGTTTTTCTGACCCTTCGGTTTTGGCATAATAGTGATTTTATAGATCGTGTGAAATTAAATAAATAGCCTACTAAATTTCACCAATGATAGATAAAATAGTGCTAAAAAGTATAATTTTAGTTAAATTTCCTTTAAACCGGATGTTTTACAGCTATTAATAATTGTTTTAAAGTACATTCACAAGTATTAAAATAATAAATTTGTAATTCAGATAAATTGCTTGAAGGAAACGGAAAATAAAGACATACAACAGCCTACACCTAAAAAAAAGAAAGGGTTTAGATTCTTAAAAATAATCGGACGGATTATTTTAGGGATTCTCTTGCTGTTATTTTTACTCATTCTGTTTATTCGGAGTCCTTGGGGACAAGATATTATTGTTACCAAAGCCGTTTCTTTTCTGTCTAGTAAAACTAAAACCAAAGTAGCCGTTGAAAAACTGTTTATCACCTTTGATGGCGATATACAATTAGACGGACTGTATCTGGAAGACACCAAAGGCGACACATTAATTTATTCAAAATCCTTGGAGGCTAATGTTCCATTATGGGCTTTAATTCAAGGCAATGGCATTGGTGTGGACGGTTTGGAATGGGAAGGTGTTCGCGCTAACATCACCCGAAAAGACACCATTCAAGGGTTTAATTTTCAGTTTATAATTGATGCTTTTGCAAGTGAAGAACCTACACCCGTTGAAGCAGACACGACCTCGGCACCATTAAATATTATTTTAGGAAATTTGAATTTCAAAAATTTTGATGTGGTTTATTACGATGCCGTTACAGGAATTGACAGTCGTTTTAAAATAGGAAAACTGGTGGCAGATATGGATAAAACCGATTTGGAAACCATGACGTTTAATGCTTCGGAATTAGACCTCGCCGATAGCAATATTAAATTTTACCAATTACCTGTTCCTCCAACGCCAGATACCGAACCAACCACATTACCGTTAATTACCGTTGATGAAATAACGCTGACTAATGTGTTTGCGGATTACCAAAGCAAAGCCGATAACCTGGCGTTAACCGCATCCATTAATGAGTTTTATGCTGAAGTGCCCAATATAGATTTAACTAATCAGCTTTTTGAAGTTGATGAGTTTCGACTAAAAAACTCAACCATCACGCTTAAAACAGAAACGGAAAATAATGTTGTTACGGAAAAAGTAGAAGAAGTTTCTAAAGAAATTGAAAACGAAATAATGGCATTTGAGTGGCCAGAATTACAACTCAAAATTGGAGAAATAGATTTAGAAAATAATAATTTCAGCTACTTTGTGAACAATGAAAAAGGCAAAAAAGGTGTTTTTAATTCCAATGCTATTGTATTAACGGAAATCAATTTTCAAGCAAACACAATTCTGCTAAAAGATAAAATGGCAGAATTAGATTTAGAAGAAGCATCTTTTAAAGAAATTTCAGGAATCGATTTAAAAAACGTGCAATTCAATCTCAATGCTTCGGATAAGAAACTAAATGTATCAGATTTAAAGATAGCTTTAAATAAAAATGACATACAAGGAAATTTACAGTTGGACTATCCATCTTTAGCCAATTTAATAAAAGTTCCAGAGCTGTCTAAAGTTGCTTTAAATTTGCCGGCATTTAAAATAGCACTTCAAGATGTATTTTTAATTCAACCCGACTTAAAATCCAATGAATATTTAAAAACCTTGAGCAAAAACCAAATTACTGGAACTATAAAAGCCAATGGTTATTTGTCCGACATTAACTTATCAAAAATGATAATTAATTGGAGTAATACAAAAATTTCAGCCAATGGAAGTATTCAAAACGTAACCAATCCTGATGCGCTAGCGTTTAATATTCCAGCTTTTTCCGCGGTTACAAAACGGTCTGATATTATAAAATTCGTAGAAGAAGATAGTTTAGGAATTAGTCTTCCAAAGGATGTGAAATTTGCAGGAAACGCCACCGGAAACCTCAATGATATTACTGCCGAGGCAAAATTAACTACCACACAAGGGATTGCTACCATTGAAGGTATGTATAAAAATGCTGAAACTTTGGAGTTCCATGCAGATTTGGCCGTGGAGGATTATAAGCTGAATGAATTACTTAAAAACGACCAATTGGGTGCTTTAAATTTAAAAATTGTAGCTCAAGGAAAAGGTGATAATATTAATAATCTAGATGCTAGTTTAGAAGCTACCGTTTCCAGTTTTAAATACAATAATTATGATGTAAACGATTTAAAATTAGTTGGCGACATTAAAAATGGTACTGGAAATATTACCTCTAATTATAAAGACAAAAACCTAAATGCTAATGTGTATGCTACCGTTGTTTTAGATTCCGTAGCACCAGAAGTCACAGCTGAAATAGATATTATTGGGGCCGATTTACAAGCCTTGGGTCTTATGGAACGAAACGTGAAAACAGGTATGAAAATTTATGCCGATTTTAAAGGGAATAGCAGCAGTTTTGATTTAGCAACCATTGTAGATAGAGGTGTTTTTGTATATGATGAAAAGAGTTATTTGTTAGGCGATTTGAATATGTTAGCCCACGTAAGAAAGGATACAACTTCAGTTTCTGTAAAGAATAAAATGGTCGATTTACTATTGGAATCCAATACCGATCCAGAAACCTGGACTAAATCTTTAAGGCATCATGTATTAAGTTATTTTTATCGTGATGAAGTTGTTTCGGATAGTATTGAAAATCCCGTGAATTTAAAACTTCGTGGAAAAATTAGCCAATCGCCTATTTTAAACGATGTATTTGTTGTAAACATTCAAGATTTGGATACCATTCATATTGCTGTAGATTTTAAAGAAGCTCAACGGAAACTTAAAGCAAATATATCCGCACCACATATTAATTATAGTGGCTATGAATTGGATAGTTTGGCGTTTTCTATGGATACAGATTTGGAGAAATTTAAGTTCAATTTGGGCTTTAATGAAATAGTTGCAGGTCCTTTAAATATTCAAAAAACGATCATTTCAGGAAATCAAACTAATAATGAACTATCCCTAGAGTTTACGGCCTTTCATGACGAGGAAATCATGGCACAAATTTTTAGTCAAATAACAGGAGACAGTGATGAACTTCGATTCCATGTCGAGCCAAATACGTTAATCTTAAATAAAATACCTTGGAATATTCCGGAAGCAAATGAAGTGCTTATTTACGATAAGAAATTAGTATTTAATGAATTTCGAGTTAGTAAAAACAACCAGTCCATAGAAATTACAGATAAGTTACCTAATAAATCTAAAGATCATATTGCTATAGATTTTAAGAATTTTAAATTAAGTGAATTTTTAAGCTATTTTAATCCAGATGATAAGATTGCTTCTGGCGACTTAAATGGTGATTTTATTTTAGAAGAACCTTTTGGAAACACTGGAATTGTTGCGGACTTAGATATCTCAAAATTACAATTTATGGATGTTAATTTAGGGACTTTTACCGTAGATGCACAATCCTTGAATAATGATAGTTATGATTTTAATGCCAAAATGAAAGGAGGCGAAATTGATTTAGACTTAAAAGGCGATTATATAGCGAGTCAATCGGGTGCGGAATTAAATCTTAATTTAGATATTAACCAGTTTAATATGGCGGCTTTAAATGGTTTCTCTCAAGGTGAAATAACCGAAACCGATGGGTATTTTTCTGGTAATTTTAAATTAAGTGGTACAACTAGAGAACCAAAATACACTGGGCAATTAGAATTTAACGATGCAGATTTTAAAGTAGCCATGTTCAATTCGGCTTTCACACTACAAAATGAAACCTTGAATATTGATAATTCTGGATTAACCATGACTAATTTTACCATTCAGGATGAAAACCAAAACACTTTTGAAATGTCTGGAAAAATTGGCACCGAAAATTTCATTAATCCAACTTTCGACTTGCAAGTCACGGCCAATGATTTTCAAGTTCTTAATGCTACAAAAGAAGACAATGATTTTCTATATGGAAATGCCAGTTTTGCTGGGAGTGCTAAAATAACTGGCGATTTACAAGTGCCCAAAATAGATATGGACATGACCATAAGTTCAGATACGGATGTTACTTATATTTTACCGTCAGCTACGGTAAATGTGGAAGAGCGTGATGGTGTTGTTGTGTTTGTAAATCGGGAAAATCCAGATGCTATTTTAACTAGAACAACAGAAAAAACAGCAACTATAAAAGGTTTGGATATTGCAGCACTTTTAAAAATAGGAAAAGAAGCAACCGTAACGATTATTTTGGATGAGCAAACAGGCGATAATTTTAAAGTATCTGGTGAAGGTGATTTTAATATGACCATGAACCCAAATGGGAATGTTAGACTTTCAGGTGTTTACGAAGTTTTATCTGGTCATTATGAATTAAATTTATATAAAATAGTAAACCGAAAATTCAATTTGGTTCCAGGTAGTCGTGTTACATGGTCTGGGGATCCTTTTGATGCAAAACTAGATGTTAAAGCAGTTTATCAAGTAGAAGCATCGGCTTCACCATTAATGGCTCCTGTTTATTCAGGAAGTGACCCGGCCGTTAAAGGGAAATTCAGACAAGTGTTGCCTTATTATGTGTTTTTAAATATTTCAGGACAGCTTATGGAACCTGAAATTGCCTTCAATTTGGATATGCCAGAGGAAGAACAAGGTGCAATTGGTGGACAGGTATATGGTAGAATTCAGCAATTAAATAATCAGGAGGATGAATTAAATCGTCAAGTTTTTTCACTTTTGGTGTTGAATCGTTTTTATCCAGATCCTGGTAGCGATGGCAGTTCTGGAGGCGTGGCTTCCATAGCACGAGATAATTTAAACGATGCCGTAGCAGATCAGCTTAATATGTTTTCCGATAAATTATTAGGAAATTCTGGTTTCGAACTCGATTTTGGACTAAATAGTTTTACGGACTACCAAGGCACATCACCGCAACAACGTACGCAATTAGATATTGCAGCACAGCAAAAACTATTTGATGATCGTTTAATTGTACGGGTTGGTAGCGAAGTAGATATTGAAGGAAGCAGTTCTACTGGCGAAGAAACACCAATAATTGGTAATGTAAGTATCGAGTATTTGCTAACTGAAAGTGGTCGTTATCGTTTAAAAGGTTTTAGTAGAAATGAATTTGAAAACGTAATTGATGGGCAAACCGTAGTGAGTGGAATAGCCTTAATTTTCACACAGGAATTTAATAAGTATAATGAACTTTGGGATGCCTTGTTTAAATCTGAAACAGAAAAAGAAAAGGCTGAAAAAGCGAAAAAAGAAGCTGAAAAGCAAGCTGCTAAAGAAAAAAGGAAGAAAAAAGAAGAAGCTACTAATAATAGCATTGAAGAAAAAAAGAACTAAAAGCGCGATAAATAAAATAGTATAAATTGAAACCGTACCAAACATTTAAACACATTTGTATGCTTATTTGGATAGGGAGTTTTTACTCTTGTAGCATAACTAAGCAGATTCCAGAAGATGAACGTTTGTACACAGGCGCTACGCTTACCATTGAGTCTGATAGTACTATTGTAAACGAATCAGGTTTGAAATCTGAATTAGAATCGGTTTTACGTCCGGAACCAAATTCCACCTTTTTGGGTATGCATCTTGGCTTGTATTACTATTATAAAAATCAGAAAGAAAAACCTGGATTTATTAATCGTTGGCTCTACAAACAGTTTGGTGAAGAACCCGTTTATCAATCGGATGTGGAAACCTATGAAATTGAAGACTTACTATTAAACCGATTAGAAAACAGAGGGTTTTTCTATAGTCGTGCAGCTTCAGCTTTTGAAGAAACTGAAAATAAAGCCTCATTAAATTATACGGTTACTGTTCCAAAACCATATAGAATGGCTAGCTACACAATGGATTCCATGCCTGTTAGCATTCATGAAACTATGGAGAAATTGGTGTCGGAATCGCAGTTTGAAAATGGTATGCGTTTCGATTTGAATAACATGAAATTAGAACGTCAGCGTATTGATAAGGCTCTTAAAAGCAAAGGCTATTTTAATTTTAATGATAATTTTTTAATTTTTGAAGCAGACACAAATCAATATTCTAATAAAAACTTCGACTTATTCTTAAAATTAAAAAACGAAGTGCCTAAAAAAAGTTTGATTCCATATAAAATTTCAAAAGTTAATGTGTATCCTAATTATGAAGTTTCAGATTCGGCTTCCATAACACCAACACGCTTTAATGAGAAAAATTTTATACAAAAGGAAAGGTTCTTTAAACCTAAATATTTAGATCCTTTTATAGTGTTAGATGAAGGGGAGTATTATAATCCTGACGATTCTCGTAACACCGCCAGAAGGCTTTCCACCATTGGTGCCTATAAATACGTAAATATTCAATATAAAGAATTGGATACTTTGGCCGATGATAATTTAGGACTTTTAGAGGCTAATATTTACTTATCGCCATTAAATAAGCGTGCACTTCGTGCAGAGCTTCAGGTTGTAACTAAATCTAATAGTTTTGCTGGTCCTGCCTTAACACTAACTTTAAGTAATAGAAATTTATTTGGAGGTGGTGAAACCTATAATATTACACCTAAAATAGGGTACGAAAAACAATTAGGAGGTGGTCAAGATTCTGGTAATAGTAGTTTAGAGTTAGGGTTGCACAACGAGCTTATTTTTCCCCGAGTCCTTTTTCCTATTAAAATTGATGATGATTTTTTTGAATATTCCATTCCTAAAACAAAAACCTCTTTAAGTATTGATTATTTAGATAGAAGCGATTTATATACCTTACTATCAGGAACAGCTTTATTTGGTTATTCATGGGATGCTAATAGGTATGTAACTCATGAAATTAATCCAATATCATTAAGTTATACAGAACTTTTAAATACCACCCCAGAATTTGAAGATATACTAGAAAATGATCCTTTTTTAAGACGCAGTTTTGAACAGCAGTTTATAGCTGGATTAACTTATAGTTTTACGTTTAATGAAATGCTTAACTCCCAATTAAAACATCAATTTTATTTTAATTTCACCTTTGATATTGCTGGAAATACTATTAGTTTATTTGGTAAAGATCAAGGAACGGAAAGCCCAAAAACATTTCTAGGCTTTGAATATGCACAATATGCTAAAGCAGATGTTGATTTTCATTATCATTTTAATTTAGGAAAAGAACGGGTAATTGCAGCTAGACTTTTTGGAGGTTATGGTTTTGCTTATGGAAATTCAGATGTCATTCCTTTTGTAAAACAGTATTATTCTGGTGGTCCATATAGTGTTCGTGCCTTTAATATTAGATCTTTAGGTCCAGGAACCTATAACCCAAATTTAGATACAACTGATGGCGATATTGTTTTCGATAAAACAGGAAATATAAGACTCGAAGCCAATGTAGAATACCGCTTTCCTATTGTATCATTTTTAAAAGGAGCCGTTTTTGCCGATGCTGGAAACATCTGGAACTCTAAAGAAAACCCTATTTATAATGGGAAAGATAAATTTGGAAGTGGATTTATTAGTGAGCTTGGAATGGGAGCAGGAATCGGACTGCGCGTGGATATACAAAGTTTTGTAATTCGTTTTGATTTGGCTGCACCTTTTCATGATCCAGCATTACCGAAAGGAGAACGTTTTAATTTTGATGTTGGTTCTCCTATATTAAATTTTGCTATTGGATATCCGTTTTAGAGATATTATAAATCTTACTATTGGGATATCGTACCATCAAACGATTATTGGTTTGTGTTAACTTACGAGGAATTTGGGCAAATCAAACAATTTAATTCTCATTTTTCATTAAAGCGCTAATTCTTTTCAAATAAAATAGTATATTCATTCGTTTATAATGACGTTCATGTTTTAATAACTAACGTGATAACAATTATTTAAAGGTTGTTGTCGATAAATTATTGAATTTATTTTTAAAAAAACATATATTTGATTTTTGTAGGGTAATTTAGAGATTGACTCCACAAGAATACACTTTATCGAAGTTTTTTGCACTTAATAGATGTTTTTTTAATCTATAAATTTTGTTAAGCCAGTTTTTTTTATACATTTACCGCTGAATGAAGTCACAAAACACAAAAATAGTTGCCTCAATCTTATTTTTATTAATAAGTTTTGTTTGTTTTTCACAAACGGTGCCACCACCGCCGCAACCACCAGTGCCACCAGGTTTACCTATTGATGGCGGTATTGTTATGGGGTTAATTTCAGGTTTATTCTATGGCGTATACAGACTTTTTAAAGCTAAATAGTTTCGTTATTTGTTCAATTCAAAAAGCTTTGAAACATACTTTCCAATAACGTCAAATTCTAAATTTACTACCGTTCCAACTTTAAAAGTGTTAAAGTTTGTAAATTCATAGGTGTAAGGAATAATAGCCACACTAAAACTATTTTTTGCCGAATTTACTACGGTTAAACTCACCCCATTAATTGTAATTGAGCCTTTTTCAATTGTAATATTATTTAGTGTTTCATCATATTCAAACGTAAAAATCCAACTTCCAGCCGCTTCTTCAACTGCTGTACAAATTGCTGTTTGATCTACATGTCCTTGAACCATATGGCCATCTAAACGCGCTCCTAATTTCATTGCACGCTCTAAATTAACCGAATCCCCAACTTGTAAGTCTGAAATGTTTGTTTTTTTTATGGTTTCATTAATAGCTGTTACTGTATAGTTTTTACCATCAATTTTAACAACTGTTAAACAGATACCGTTGTGCGCCACACTCTGATCTATTTTTAATTCAGAAGTTATATCAGAGCTAACCGTAATATGCAGATTTTGGTCTTCTTTTTCTATTTGTTGGATGGTGCCAATATCTTCTATGATGCCAGTGAACATAAGTATGGATTATTTAGTTAAATTTGCAAAACAAAATTACAAACAAAAGTTAGTTAATTAATGAGGAAAGCAGAAAATGTTATCGTAGGGATTTCTATTGGAGATTTAAATGGTATTGGAGGAGAGATTGTTTTAAAGACTTTGGCAGATGTAAGAATGCTTGAATTTTTTACACCTGTAATTTTTGCTTCTGCGAAAACCATTACATTTTTAAAAAACCATTTCGATATAGATATTAACTTTAATGGGATTACTAATTTAGATCAAGTTATAACAGGTAAAATTAATGTGTTTAATGCCTGGAATGATCGTACCGATATTAATTTTGGTAAAGAAGATCCAATAATTGGTGAGTTTGCTATAAAATCACTTTTTACAGCAACCAAAGCTTTAAAAGAAAACGCTATTGATGTTTTGGTTACAGCACCTATAAATAAACATACCATTCAGTCAGAACAATTTAATTTTCCAGGTCATACTGATTATCTAGCTCAAGAATTAGGTGGTGAGAGTTTAATGTTTATGATTTCTAATGATTTGCGCATTGGTTTATTAACGGATCATGTTCCAATAAAAGATATAGCAAGTCATATTACACCAGACCTTATAGAAAGCAAAGTAAATACGGTATATAAGAGTTTACAAAACGATTTTAATATCAGACGACCAAAAATTGCAGTCTTGGGCATCAACCCACATACAGGGGATAATGGTGTTATTGGTAAAGAGGATGATGAGGTTATGCGTCCAACACTAAAAGCGCTTAATGAAAAAGGAAAATTAGTTTATGGACCCTATGCAGCTGATAGCTTTTTTGGTTCTAGTAATTACAAAAATTTTGATGCTATTATTGCATCCTATCACGATCAAGGCTTAATTCCATTTAAAACGCTATCATTCGGTAATGGTGTAAATTACACAGCTGGTTTATCCAAAATTAGAACCTCACCAGACCATGGAACGGCATTTGAAATTGCAGGAAAAGGGGAAGCGAATGAAAATTCATTTAAAGAAGCCGTCTTTTTAGCCCTTAAATTATATCATAATAGAATGGAGAATGCTGAATTAGCTAAAAATCCATTAGTTACACCGCAAAAAAAGATATAAACAAAAAAATGTTTATAAGTGTTATAAGCTAAATAATTTTTATATATTTGCAGGCTCAAAATAGATGTGATAATGAGGGAATTGAAAACGTTTACAATACCATTTGTAGGGTTAAAATTAGGGAAACATCAATTTGAGTACAAAATAGATAAGACGTTCTTTGATTTTTTTGAATATCAAGATTTTAATGATGCTGATATTGTTGTGGACTTGGAGTTAAACAAGAAAACAACCTTATTAGAATTACATTTTGAAATATCAGGAACTGTAAATGTGAATTGCGATTTAACAAATGAGCCTTATAATCAGGAAATTAGTAATAATTTTGATTTGGTGGTTAAATTTGGTGAAGACTACAATGATGAAGAAATTGATCTATTAGTTTTACCACACGGAGAATATGAAGTGAATGTACAACAATATATATATGAGATAATTATATTGACAGTGCCTTCAAAATTAATTCATCCAGGCGTAGAAGATGGCACCTTACAGTCTGATATACTTGAAAAATTAGAAGAATTAAGCCCTAAAGAAAAACAAGAAAAAGAAGATAACGAGGACATTGATCCGCGTTGGAATACATTAAAGAAACTATTAACGGATAAATAATAATAACAATGGCACATCCTAAAAGAAAAATCTCTAAAACAAGAAGAGATAAAAGAAGAACCCATTATAAAGCAGTAGCTCCACAAATTGCAACTTGCCCAACTACTGGTGAAGCGCACTTATATCACAGAGCTCATTGGTTTGAAGGAAAACTATATTACAGAGGTCAAGTATTAATTGACAACTCGGTAGCAGAAGAAAACGCAGCATAACTACTATGCGTGCATACAAGAAAACGCTCGTTACTGAGCGTTTTTTTTATGATAAATTTTTATAGAAGCCAAAAACGACTTAATTTGCACTAAATTAAACCGAATATCGGTGCGTTTTGACGAAATTTCATCAAAAACGTCTCGTTTTAATGGTTTTAGCGAAATAATTTATACGTATGAGTAAAATCTCAGCAGCCATTACAGCTGTAGGTGCCTATGTGCCAGACTATGTGTTGACTAACCAAATTCTTGAAACGTTGGTCGATACTAATGATGAATGGATCACCTCCAGAACAGGCATTAAAGAGCGTAGAATATTAAAGGAAGAAGGCAAAGGCACTTCGTTTCTTGCTATTAACGCAGCAAAAGACCTAATCAAAAAAACAGGTCTCAATCCCAAAGAAATAGATTTAGTAATTGTTGCAACCGCAACACCAGATATGAAAGCAGCTTCAACAGCAGCTTTTACAGCTACCGAAATAGGCGCTACTAATGCGTTTTCATTCGATCTGGAAGCCGCATGTTCTAGTTTTTTATTCGGAATGTCCACCGCTTCTAGTTATATTGAATCGGGTCGCTACAAAAAAATACTATTAATAGGTGCGGATAAAAATTCATCATTTATAGATTATAAAGATCGCGCAACATGTATTATTTTTGGTGATGGTGCAGGTGCCGTTTTATTTGAACCCAATACTGAAAATTTGGGTTTACAAGATGAATACTTAAGAAGTGATGGTGCTGGACGCGAGTTTTTACAAGCAACTTACGGTGGCTCATCGTATCCATCAACACCAGAAGCCGTTGCAGAAGGCAAACATTTTGTATTTCAAGATGGCAAAACCGTATTTAAAAACGCCGTTTTTAATATGGCAGACGTGGTTGTTAAAATACTTGAGCGCAATAATTTAAGCAAAGATGATGTTTCATGGTTGGCTGCACATCAGGCCAACAAACGTATTATTGATGCCACAGCAAATAGAATAGATCTTGACGAAAATAAAGTCATGATGAATATTCAAAAATATGGTAATACCACTTCGGCTACCTTACCATTATTATTGAACGATTACGAATCTCAATTAAAAAAAGGCGATAAAATTATTTTTGCAGCCTTTGGAGGTGGATTTACCTGGGGCTCTATTTATTTAAAATGGGCTTATAACTCTTAACTAACTAAAAAATTAAAATCAAAACTAAAATCTAAATAATTATGGATTTAAAAGATATTCAAAACTTAATTAAGTTTGTAGCAAAATCAGGTGCTAGTGAAGTAAAATTAGAAACTGATGACGTTAAAATTACCATTAAAACAGGTAGTGATGAAAAAGCTGAAACAACAACTTATGTTCAGCAAATTCCAGTAGGTGCACCTGTTGGACACGCCCCTGCAGCTCCAGCACCAGCACCAGTGGCCGCTGCTGCTGCTCCAGAAGCAACAACGGAAGATTCTAAATATATCACTATCAAGTCGCCAATTATTGGAACACTTTATAGAAAACCATCTCCAGACAAACCAGTTTTTGTTGAAGTAGGCCAAACTATAAAAGAAGGTGATGTACTTTGTATTATTGAAGCTATGAAATTATTCAATGAAATTGAATCTGAAGTTTCAGGTAAAATAGTAAAAGTATTAGTTGATGATTCTTCTCCAGTGGAATTTGATCAACCACTATTTTTAGTCGATCCATCATAATCTAAAGTTTAAAGTTTAAAATTTAAAGTTCCAGTTTTTTAGCTTGAACAATAAACGTACAAAACCATAAACTTATAAACTCAATAGAATTATGTTTAAAAAAATATTAGTTGCCAATAGAGGGGAAATAGCCTTACGTGTTATTAGAACCTGTAAAGAAATGGGCATTAAAACGGTAGCTGTGTATTCAACGGCAGATGCTGAAAGTCTGCACGTAAAGTTTGCAGATGAAGCGGTTTGTATAGGACCTCCTCCAAGTAGTGAATCCTATTTAAAAATGTCGAATATTATTGCTGCAGCCGAAATTACCAATGCAGATGCTATTCATCCAGGATATGGCTTTTTATCTGAAAATGCCAAATTTTCAAAAATTTGTGAAGAACATGACATCAAATTTATTGGAGCCTCTGCAGACATGATTAATCGTATGGGTGACAAAGCCAATGCGAAAGCAACCATGATTGAAGCAGGTGTACCTTGTGTTCCTGGTAGTGAAGGAATTATTAATGATTACAAACACTGCGAAAAATTAGCCGAAGAAGTTGGATATCCTGTCATGCTTAAAGCATCTGCAGGTGGTGGCGGAAAAGGTATGCGTGCTGTTTGGAAAAAAGAAAACCTAAAAGACGCTTGGGAATCCGCTAGACAGGAATCTAAAGCCGCGTTTGGGAACGACGATATGTACATGGAAAAACTCATTGAAGAGCCAAGACATATTGAAATCCAAATTGTGGGCGATTCTACAGGAAAAGCATGTCATTTATCAGAACGTGACTGTTCAATTCAACGTCGTCATCAAAAATTAACAGAAGAAGTTCCTTCGCCATTTATGACGAAAGCCCTTCGTAATAAAATGGGCGATGCTGCCGTAAAAGCTGCCGAATATATTAAGTATGAAGGTGCAGGAACGGTTGAGTTTTTAGTGGATAAACACCGTAATTTCTATTTTATGGAAATGAATACACGTATCCAAGTAGAACACCCAATAACAGAGCAAGTAATTGATTTCGATTTAATTCGTGAACAAATTTTAGTGGCATATGGTGTGCCAATTTCTGGTAAAAATTATACACCAAAATTACATTCAATAGAATGCCGAATTAATGCGGAAGATCCATTTAATGACTTTAGACCTTCACCAGGTAGAATATCCACACTTCATGCACCAGGTGGACATGGTGTCCGTTTAGATACGCATGTTTATGCTGGTTATGTTATTCCGCCGTATTATGACTCTATGATTGCGAAATTAATTACCACAGCGCAAACACGTGAAGAGGCTATTAATAAAATGAAACGAGCTCTTGATGAATTTGTTATTGAAGGTATTAAAACAACCATTCCTTTCCATAGACAACTCATGGAGGATCCAGATTATTTAGCCGGAAACTACACCACTAAATTTATGGAAGATTTTGTGATAGAAAAGCCAAGTGATAATTAATAAAAAAAAGCTCCGAAAATATTTTCGGAGCTTTTTTTTATTAAAAATTATTTTATTATAGTACGCGTAACATCCGTATTAGAATAGATTTCCAATTCTATATTGCTTGTAATTTATACCTTATTTAAACATTTTTAAAGTTTAGTATTAGGTTATTTAATGTCTAAATGTAAAAATTACCACTATACTCAAATATGTTTGGATTGAGTTCTAAATTCAAACGTATTGTGTAAAACTAATACTGTAGTTATCTATTCCTGTTTTACTAAATTATGTCTGGTGTTAAACGCATAGCTCCCTCTGTTTTATAACCGCTCCGTGCAATTAATATTTCAGGATTTATGCGCTTAAACTTGCATTAAAAGGGGGTGAATTATTTATACGTCTTTATTTTCTCAAAACAACTATTTCCTTTCTACTTAAAAGATGTGTATATAACTTGAATTCAATGCGGAAAATAGTTACTTTAGTGGCAAAATAATTTATTTATACAAGAAAACATGAAAAAAAAATTACACAAAGTTTTACCATTCGTAATTCTTATGTTTTGTTTGTCAGCTTTTAGCCAAGATCAACACTTTAAAAAAGTGACTACAGGACAAGAAAACACTATGATGATTAATACCACGTATTCAATGGATATTAATCATTTAATGAGCGATTTGAGTAAAGCACAGCAGCGAGGAGACTCGCGAGAACAACTTAATAATCTTGTAATTGAAGTACCTAACCTTGATGGGGATTTAGAAAAGTACTTAATTCAAGAAGCATCTGTTATGTCGCCAGGCCTACAAGCGCAATATCCAGAAATCAGATCGTATGTTGGATATGGAATTGACACGCCTAGTTCATATTTACGTTTTAGTGTTTCTCCTTACAAAGGAATGTCAGGTATTGTTTTATCTGGTGTAGAAGGAAAGGGTCTAGTTATAGAGCCTGTAAAAAATAATGTATCTCAAATTATTGTTCGTGAGAAACAAAATTCAAATTCAGAAATTCAAAGTTTTGAATGTTCAACACCTGAAGCCTTAAATCAAGAAATCGGAGAAATTGTAAATACCAACCGTACAGGTGCTAATGGTACCTTACATACTTTTGATTTAGCAATGTCTGTAACAGCAGAATATTCTATTTTTCACGGCGGAACCTTGCCACAAGTTAATGCCGCTATCGTGAATACCATGACCGTTGTCAATGCTATTTTTGAAAATGAGTTTAATGTGAACATGGTATTAATTCCAAATAATGATGCTGTTGTTTATTTAACTACGGCAACTTCGCCATATAGTAGTACTACTGATTCGGGGTACAATGGTGTTTTACAATCAACTTTAAATTCAGTTATAGGTAATGCTAATTATGATATTGGTCATTTAATGGGTGGTATTGGTAATAATGGTAATGCTGGTTGTATTGGTTGTGTGTGTGTTGCTAATCAAAAAGGAAGTGGTTATACAACAAGTACAAACCCAATAGGTGTAAATTTTGATGTAGATTATGTTGCGCACGAAATGGGACACCAATTTGGCGCAAACCATACATTCACATTTCGATCTGAAGGTGGAATAGCTCAAATGGAACCAGGTAGTGGTAGTACAATAATGAGTTACGCAGGTATTACAGGTACTTCTGATGTACAACCTTTTGTAGATCCTTATTTTCATGCTATATCTATTCAGCAAGTCAATACACATGTGAGTTCTAGAACATGTGATGTTGAAACAGATACAGGAAATAATATCCCAACGGCAAATGCTGGCGCTAATATTACGTTACCTAAAGGAACTCCTTTTAGATTAACAGGTATAGGATCGGATGCGGATGCCAATGATGTAATTACTTATTGTTGGGAGCAATTTGACGAGAATAATGGTGTAACTGAATTTCCAGACCCAACATCAACCAATAGTAATGAACCGCAATTCAGATCGTATTTACCAACTACAAACCCAACAAGAACATTTCCTAAAATGGAGGATTTAGTAAGCTTTGGTGTTAATGGTTCGTTATACGAACAGATTCCTACTGTAGGAAGAAATGCAGATTTCAGATTAACCGTTAGAGATAATAGACCAGGAGGTGCAGCTAATGCTTTCGATGATATGCGTGTTACGTGGAGCAATACGGCAGGACCTTTTGTGGTAACATCACAAGGAACAGATCAAATTGTATGGACGCCAGGTGAAACTGAAACCATAACTTGGAATGTGGCTGGTACAACAGCAAACGGCATCAATGCTGCTAACGTAAATATTTTATTATCAACATCATTAACACCAGACACTGATTTTACAACAGTTTTAGCGACAAATGTTCCTAATAATGGTTCTTACCAAGTTGTAGTTCCTAGTGTGACTTCTGCCTATTCTAGAATTCTAGTAGAAGCGGCAGATGGGTCATTTTTTAATATAAATGATAATTATTTCGCGATAGGGGACTATATTTATGTGCCGGGTGATAGCTGTGAAGAGTATTTCTTCAATGCTGGTGTCCTATTAGATGAAAATTCTACACAATTTAGTGGCTTTAACTTACCTATTTCTGATTCTAAAACTATTTCAGATCTTAAAATAAGCATAGATGCTACGACGGCAAATAGTGGTCAAATTCGTGCAGCTATCAGACCACCATCTCAAGCATCAGGTTTTAATCAAGTGTATTGGGGATCATGTGCGGGTTCTACAGATCTTATTTTAACGTTTGATGATGCTGGAAACCCTATTAACTGTGCAGATACAGCTAATAACGATGTGGTATTACCAGCGCAACCTTTAAGTTTTGCTGACGGTCTTAATTCTTTAGGTAATTGGGTTTTCTTTATTGGGGATGTTGAGGTAGATGGCGTGAGAGTAACATGGAATTCTGCAACACTGACAATTTGTGAGTCTGGTATTTTTGTTCCAGAATTAAGTGTGGATGAATTTGGATTAGATGCTTCATTTGCGGTATTCCCAAATCCAAATAACGGTGATTTCTCAATTAAATTTAAGCCTTCCACAAACGAATCCATTAGTGTAGAAGTGTTTGATATAAGAGGTCGAAATGTCTATAATAAAACGTATAACAGTACAGGTGATTTTAACGAGTCTATCTCGTTAAGTAATGCCCAAGCTGGTATGTACTTATTAAATGTGACTCAAGGAAGCCAGAAAATTACTAAAAAGTTAATTGTTAACTAACAAGTAATATCATAATTTTAATTTCATTCATAAGAACTCCGAAAGCAATTTCGGAGTTTTTTTTGCTTTCTTTTCATGTATTGAAACAAAAGTAAAGATTTACAGTAGGCTAATGAATTTTGTAATATTAGCGAGTCCATTACTTAATAATAATTAGGAATACCTTGACCAACTTTAAAATTAGCATCGCACTTTTTGAAATCTATATTTTTATGTATAACACCATTTTTAATGGCACTATAGCATGTAAAAAATCAGTAAATTAGCCCTATGAATCTATCGTATTGGGAACATAAAACCTGGTTAAGTCACGTAAATTATACTATTGTTGGTAGTGGTATTGTTGGTTTAAATTGTGCATTACAACTAAAACTACAGTTTCCAAAAGCCAAAATTTTAATTCTTGAGCGAGGCATATTACCGCAAGGTGCTAGCACTAAAAATGCAGGTTTTGCTTGCTTTGGAAGTTTAAGCGAAATTCTAGACGATTTAAAAACCCATTCAGAAGATGAGGTTATTAAACTCGTTCAAAAACGGATTGACGGATTACATTTATTACGTCAAAATCTTTCAGATCAAGCTATAAATTATCAGCAATTGGGAGGCTATGAATTGTTCAACAAAGATAATCAAGTATTATATGATACCTGTTTATCGGAAAGAGCATCGATTAATAAATTGCTGTTTCCAGTTTTAAAAGCATCCATATTTTCACTTAAAACCAATGTTTTCGGATTTAAAAAAATTCGCGAGAAACTCATTTTTAATCCATTTGAAGGACAAATTGATACAGGCGAAATGATGGAGGCTTTATTATTAAAAGTGCAATCAGCAGGTATCAAAATACTCAATAACGTAACCGTTGAAGCGTACACAGAATTAAACGGCCAGGTTGATGTAAAAACCAGCCACTTTCAATTTATAACCGATAAATTATTAATAGCAACCAATGGCTTTGCATCCCAATTAATAAATGAAGATGTAAAACCGGCTAGAGCTCAAGTACTCATAACAAAAGCAATACCTAATTTACCTTTTACCGGAACTTTTCATTTAGATAAAGGTTATTATTACTTCCGAAATATTAATAATAGAATCCTGTTGGGTGGTGGTAGAAATTTAGATTTTAAAGGTGAAGAAACGACAGTAATGAACGAAACTGCTCTTATTCAAAATCATTTGGAACAGGTAATGAAAACAACAATTTTACCCAATATCCCTTTTGAAATTGATTATTGCTGGAGTGGCATAATGGGTGTTGGAAACCAGAAAAAACCAATTGTTAAGCAACTATCCAATCATGTATATTGTGGTGTGCGGTTAGGCGGAATGGGTGTCGCTATTGGTAGTATAATAGGAAAAGAACTTGCCCAATTATTAAAGTAATATGATAAAAAAACTATTCAAATTTATTTTTAAATGTATTCTATGGCTTATAGTGTTATCTGTAGCTATGGTTGTATTATTTAAATGGGTTCCCGTGCCTATTACCCCATTAATGGTTATCCGTGGTGTTGAAGAATACCAAAAAGGTAATAAAATGACTTGGGAACATGATTGGGTTTCAATTGATGATATATCAAAAAATTTACAACTAGCCGTAATTTGTAGTGAAGATCAGAATTTTTTAAAGCACAATGGGTTTGATATAAAAGCTATTGAAAAAGCTATTGAAAATAATAAAAAAGGTAAGCGCATAAAAGGTGCTAGTACCATAAGCCAACAAACGGCTAAAAATGTTTTTTTATGGCCAAATAGGAGTTGGTTACGAAAAGGTTTGGAAACCTATTTTACCTTCTTAATAGAGTTAACTTGGAGCAAGGAACGCATTATGGAAGTGTATTTAAATAGTATAGAAATGGGTAAAGGTATTTATGGTGCTGAAGCCGCAGCGCGTTATTGGCATAATAAATCAGCCGCAAAACTATCGGCCATGGAAGCGGCTTCAATAGCTGCTATTTTACCAAATCCGTTAAAATATAGAGCCCAACCAGCTAGTAATTATATTGCCGGAAGAAAGTCTTGGATAGTAAGGCAAATGGGATATTTTGGAAGATTAGATTACAACCAAACCAATGAAAAAAAATAATGCCATAAAAAGTGAATTATACAATTTGTGCTTACTGTCTTTAAACCATCGGTTGGAGGCCGTTCAGACAAAAATTGCTGAAATTCAAGAATCTTTAACCAGTGAAACCAAAAGTAGTGCAGGCGATAAGCATGAAACAGGGCGTGCCATGTTACAACTAGAGCGTGAAAAAGCAGGTGTGCAGCTTTCTGAAATACAAAAGCAACAGAACACGCTTACTAAAGTGAAGGTTTTAAATACCTCCAAAACCATCTGTTTAGGAAGTGTGGTGTATACGTCCAAGTCCAATTATTTTGTTGCTATTAGTGCCGGCGCGTTTTCAATTGCTGGTGAATTGTTTTATGCCATTTCACCACAAACGCCTATTGGAAAATTATTATTAGGGAAAACCGTACTGAACGAGATTGCATTTAATAATCAGACGATTAAAATTGAAGCTATTATTTAAAAATTTCTAAATAAACCATATCACCTTTTTGCAATTCTAAAGGATGTTCAAATAAAATAGAGGATTCTTCAAATTTCGCCTCTATCAAAAAATAAGAGCCTTTAAAATACGCTTTTTTAACGACTACTTTTATATCCGATTTTTCAACCACTTTCAGTTGGTGTGCATAAATAAACTGACCTTTAATACGATTAAATTCGCCGAAAAAAGCAGCAATTAAAGCACTTTCAGGTTTGTTATAAAGATCTTGTGGCTTTCCTTGAGCAGCAATAGTTTGGTTGTTTAATACAATAATCTGATCCGCAAAGCCTAAAACATCTTCTTGGTCGTGAGTGGCCACCAAACAGGCAATATTTTTCTTTTTCAGATAGTTAAAAACACGACGCCTTAATGCCTGTTTTTGGTAATTATCAATATGACTAAAGGGTTCATCTAATAATAAAATTTCTGGTTCTTGAGCTAAGGCGCGAGCTAGAGCTACACGCTGTTTTTGACCACCACTTAAAAGGGTGACTTTGGTTTTTGAAAATTCGGTGAGTGCAACTACGTCAAGAAGTTCAGCTGTGCGTTCTTTCTTTTCTTTCGGAAAAAAATTAGATAAGTGCTTTCCTATATTTTCTTCCACGGTTATAAACGGCATCAAATCAAATTCTTGAGCTACATATTTCATGAAATCATAGCCAACCACTAAATTGTGTTTAGGCCCGAGAATCTCTGTGTCTTTCCAAAAAATATGACCGGAATCTAAATCATACTCACCATAAAGGAGTTTTAATAGGGTGCTTTTTCCCGAACCGCTTTCGCCAATTATAGTTGTATTTTCACCTGGTTGTATACGCAAGTTTACAGCCTGTAAAACAGGTGTTTTTTTATAGGCAAAATTGAGGTTTTTTACGTTTAGCATCTAGCAAAAATACGGCAAAAAAAATTCGCTTCTAAAAGAATAGAAGCGAATTTACTATGTTGATAAATCTATGTTATTGCTTAATAAATTTTCTGTTTATAACGCGACCTTCAGATTCTAATCGTAAAATGTAAAACCCCGTTTGTAATTTTGAAACATCTAAAGTGTTTGTTTGTAATTTAGAGTTTAGTACTTTTTTACCATTTATGTCAAAAACGGTTGCAATTTTACCATCTAAAGAAACAGGTGCCGAAATATTAAGGGTGTTTTCTACTGGGTTCGGGTAAATTGTTAATGCTGCTAGCTCATAATCTTGAACTGTTAACGCCTCGCCTTCTGTAACACAAAGTCTTTGGTTAATTGTTGGGTTTGGAATATTATCTACAACACCTGATGGCCAGTATATGATTAAATTATCAATGGTTGATTCTGTTCCTAGTCCAAAATGTGTATTTAATGTGCTCATAAATCTAAAACCTTCACCGCTTCTAACATCGCGAATTTGAATGCCTGATGGTGTGTGAATTTCTACACGTGCTCCAATTCCGTTTATATTACTATAACCTTCTGTTCCAACCGTACAGATACTAATCCAATTATTAGCATTCCCACTGTTCATATAAATATTTCCATTACTGAAAGAATCTATAAATCCATCATTATTTAAATCGCCAAAGGAACCATTACTTCCTGATATTAAATTTTCATGAAGTGAAAATGTTAAGTCGCCATTTCCAAATAGGATATTTCCATTGGATGCTATATCTAAATTGCCATCATTATCAAAGTCATAGGTTACATTCTCTATACCTGTTTCAGATAACAGTTGAACACCTGAAGCGGTTGTAACATTTGTAAACATTACTGTTGTATTTCCTTGATTATCGGTTACCAAATCATTTCGCATCATTTTGTGTGGTCCAGAACTGGCACCAACAAAAACATCCATATCACCATCATTATCAAAATCACCCCAGGCAGATGACCATGTTTGCATAGGATCGGCTAAATTTAAAGCTGCTGAAATTTCAGAAAATGTACCATCGCCATTATTTTTATGTAATTGATCCATACGTCTAGCTTCTTCACCACCGCACTTGGCTATAAATAAATCTTGGTTTCTATCATTATCATAATCAATCCAAACGGAACCATAATTTCCTCCGGACTCATAAAGACCCAATCCGCTTGGTACACCTTGAACATTTTCACCTTGATAATAGGTTAAGTTACCTTGCCCATCGTTTATAAAGTAAACGTTTGGTGCTACATCATGACATACAAAAGCATCTAAATGGCCATCGTTATTAATGTCCACAAAATTGGAGCGTTGCGAAAACACATAAGGGTCATGAGAATCTTCGGTAAAAGTACCATCACCATTAGACCTCATGAATGTTACACCATTTCCACCTCCATATAAAAGATCAGTAAAGCCATCCGCATTATAATCAGCTGCAGCTAAACTCCAACCAGGCGTGTTGTCTGCATATGATGTGGTAATATCCATGCCTTGAAATCCGCCAGATGGTAATTGTTCCTGAATATTAATATTGGTATTGGAGACCGAAACAATATCATCTAAATGATCACCATTCATATCGACAACGGCTCTATTGGTTCCTGTTGTAGAAAGACTACTAACTGTAAAAGTTACTGCAGGAGGTGTTGGAGGATCGCTTTCTGCAATTTCAAAATCAAACCCATTTGCGTCCCAACGGTTATCAAATGCAATATAATAAGTTTGGCCTGCTAAAACATTTAAAGTGGCAATGGACAAATATACACTGCCGCTGTCATCATCACCACCTTCGCAAATTAGTGCGCCACATGTTCCACTAAAAATGTGTACACGTGTATCACGACCAGCATTTTGTGTTAAATCGGTTGAAACGGTTAGATACGTATCCGATTCTGGTACATATTTAAACCACTCGCCTAGACTCGCTGAATTTGAGCTAGTATTACAATTAGGGCTAGGAACTTCGCTACCGTTTATTAAAGATACACTATAAATGCCTGGTTGCGTAATGGGCGTTGCAGCATCTGCTTCAGTACACGTATTGGAACTTGTTTGGGCATGTGTAGCGGCAAGCGTTAAAAGTGCGAGTAAAAGTAATTTTGTTTTCATGACTTAAGTAATTGATTTATAGCTTGATATTTCACTAATATAAGTGTTTTTTTATTCTTTATTTTAAGGTCTTAGGTTTATTCACATCTATCGGTTAAAGAATTCACCCATTCGGTAATTAAAGCAACACCTTCTGTATGTTGTAATGTGCGTCCTAATAAAGGCATACGATATTGTTCTTCTACAGAAGTCATTCTAAAAACAGCTACCGAAGCATCGGCATTGGCGGGATTCATAATTAATGGATATTCGTCTCCAATATTGGTGTCGGGTTCTACGCAAATACCCATATTGCTTGCCAATTCATTTTCATTAAATGCAAAACGCATAGGTCTGTATTCGCAATAGCTTTCTTCTGAATGACAATGGGCACAATTAATATCTAAATAAGAGCGTGCACGCATGGTTAGGGATTCTGACGTATCATCCCAAGCTACCATAGTGTCAATATTTCCAGGATAATCAGCGTTTAAATAACCGAGGTCTACCCATTTCTGTAATTGATTGCTTGTACCATCTTGGTACACATAGTTTTTATTTAAATTCTGCGGTTTTGGACCTATTGGAACAGGTGTTCCAAACTTATTATGGCACGTAAAACATTCGGCTCTTGATGGAACACGGTAATTGACGTTTTTAACTGTACCTGCTTCGTTCCAGTCTAAATTTACAAAGCTACCAGTGGTTGTAAAGCTTGCCTCGGTTTGTTCTTCATTCCAAACATATTCGGCAAATTCCCATCCGCTATCTGTAAAATACATGATGCGTGTTTCAATAATTCTGGTATTACCTGCTGGCAACACGTTATCGTAATAAAAATTCTTTATTAGAAAAGCACCAACGGGAAAATTAAAGGGTGTGTAATCGGTATCATAATTGGCTTTACTGCCATTTGGCATCCATACAAATCGTTTTTTGTGTGCATAATCACTAAATAATGCTGAATTTAAATCGTAGGGAATAACACCTGAAACAGGCTCTAAATTTTTTAAATCGCCTTCAAAAAAATTATAATCTGATAAGTTGGGATATGGCAAGTCATCTGGATTATAAACAACTGGTGAAGTTGGTAAAATAGTAACCGTTACGGTTCCTGTTGCGCAATTATTATTTGAAGAACAAATTGTATATACAAAACTATCAGTGCCTATGTAATTGCCAGTTGGTGTATAACGTATCTTATCATCACTTGGATTGTTCGGGGTATTATTATCAAGAATGGAAATCGTGGCATAGGTTGTAGTTGTAACCGTTAATACACCTGTTTCCGGAATATTTCTATCATTGGCAAGCACATCAATTTCAACAAAGCTATTTTGAAATACTTGTGCAGTATCCGCTTGTGTTTGAATTTGCAAGGCTATATAATCATCATCTTCTGATTTACAAGCAAGCAATGTGAGACCAAAAAGTAATAAAATGAGGTAGTTTTTTTCCATAATCGACTTAAAAGACGACTACGAATTTAGGAAAAAAAATGCCAATATCTTGATTAAAGCGTGATATTTATATGTTTAGAATGAACAAACGTTAAACCAAACCATTTTTTAGTAAATATTCTGCAATTTGAACAGTGTTTGTTGCGGCCCCTTTTCTTAAATTATCGGCTACAATCCACATGTTTATAGTGTTTGGCTGCGATTCGTCTCTACGGATTCTGCCAACAAATACGTCATCTTTTCCGTTAGCATAAATAGGCATTGGGTACGTGTTTACATCTATATTGTCTTGTAAAATAACGCCTTCCGTTTCGTTTAGAAGTTTACGAACGTCACTTAACACGAAATCCGTTTCAAATTCAATATTTACCGCCTCACTATGACCTCCAGCGGTTGGGATTCTTACGGCTGTTGCCGTTACTGCTATAGATTTATTATCTAGAATTTTTTGCGTTTCACGAACCAACTTCATTTCTTCCTTGGTATATCCATTAGCTTCAAACACATCACAATGTGGTAAGGCATTTTGGTGAATTGGATAGGGATATGCCATTTCGCCATTAATACCAGCCATTTCATTTTCTAATTGTTTTACAGCTTTTAATCCAGTTCCTGTGATTGATTGATAGGTAGAAACAACAATACGTTTGATGTTATACTTTTTATGAAGTGGCGCTAAAACAAGCACCATTTGAATGGTAGAGCAATTAGGATTGGCAATAATTTTATCAGCTTTAGTTAATGTAGATGCATTAATTTCTGGTACAATTAATTTGGTGTTGACGTCCATACGCCAAGCAGACGAGTTGTCAATTACCGTAGTTCCAGCAGCTGCAAATTTTGGAGCCCATTGTAATGATGTTTCACCACCGGCCGAAAATAAAGCTATTTCGGGTTTTAGTGAAAGTGCTGTTTCAAGATTAACAACGGTATATGTTTTATCCTTGAAATCAACTTTTTTACCAACAGATTTCTCTGAGGCTACAGGTATTAATTCGGTAACCGGAAATTGACGCTCTTCTAAAACTTTCAACATCACTTCTCCTACCATGCCTGTGGCACCAACTACAGCTACTTTCATCTTTATTATTTTAATTACAAAACTAAATAATTATTAAGGTAATTGTTTAAAATATAACATAAAAAAACCACTTCTATTACGAAGTGGTTTAGGGTTAGAATATGCAATGTAGCGGTTACTACGTCTTATTTTTTTAAAAGATCACGTATTTCCATTAATAATTCGTTATCCGATGGTCCTTTAGGAGCTTCTGGAGCTGCCTCAACAGGTTTTTTAGTTTTGTTATACGCTTTCACAATCATAAATAATACAAAACCAACTATAATTAAATTGATAATAGTATTAATCCATTCGCCATACATAATAGCATTTTCTGGTGTTGCTATTGTTCCATCTGCTGCCAAAACAGCATCGTCTAGAATGATTTTCATATCAGAAAAATCAATTCCACCCGAGAAATGACCAATTATTGGCATCATGATATAGGTTACAAACCCTTTAACAACTAAACTAACTGCGCCAGCCAGTATAACGGCAACAGCAAGGTCTATGACGTTCCCTGTCATGATAAATTTTTTGAATTCTTTAAGCATAATAAATTATTTTAGTTAGTGATTTATGTTTTAAATTTAAATAAAAGTTTGAATGTAAACGAATTGACAAGAAATTATTTTAAAAAAATCCGTTTTACACGTTGTGAAACAGCGGTTATAATCTCATAAGAAATACTTTTTGCTGTATTAGCGAATGCGTTTGCTGTGGGTGTTTTTCCGAAGATAATAACTTCATCGCCTTCCTGACAGTCAATATCCGTAATGTCCACCATAATCATATCCATACACACATTTCCCAAAATATAAGCTTGTTTGTTATTGATGGTAACGAACCCCTTACCGTTTCCGTATTGCCTACCAATACCATCTGCATGGCCAATAGGAATGGTAGCTGTTTTTGTTTTTTTTGTGGCAATAAATGCACGATTATAACCAACACTATCTCCTTTTTCTATGCTATGTATTTGCGAAACAATTGACTTTAAGGATGCAATAGGTGTGAAATTTTTATCTTCTAATTCCGAATTACCAAAACCATATAATCCAATTCCTGAACGTACCATATCATAATGAGCTTCAGGATAATTTAAAATTCCAGACGTATTGCAAATATGTAACATGGGTTTGTAGCCAATAGCATGTATGAAAGAATCTGAAATCTGTGTAAATAATTCAATTTGTTTTTTAGTGAAGGCTTTTTCATTAAAATCTTCGCTAGCTGCTAAATGTGAAAAAATAGATTTTACCTGAATACTATGTGTCTTGGTTAATGTGGATACTATTTTAGGAACATCGGTTTCCTCAAAACCTAACCGATTTAAACCGGTATTAAATTTAATATGAACGGGAAAGTTGCTTTGTTTTTCGGCTTCTGCAACTTTTATAAATTCATTTAAAACAAAAGGGCTGTATAAACTAGGCTCTAAACAACGTTCTATAAGCGTTTTGAAATTTGCCGATTGTGGGTGAAGCACTAAAATCGGTGTTCGAATTCCAGCATCACGCAACGCGACACCTTCATTTGTGTAGGCTACCGCCAAATAATCAATATGTAAAGTTTCTAGGTGTTTAGCAATTTCTGAAGCATCACTGCCATAGGCATACGCTTTAACAACGGCTAATATTTTGGTTTGTGAATTTGTTCTAGACTTTAAGTACTGAAAATTTTTCGTTAAGGCATTTAAATCAATTTCAAGAACAGTTTCATGCACTTTTTCCATTGGAGTCTTTGGTATTGTTTTCAATTTCTTCTGCACCTTCAACTTTCATGCTACGTATTTTATCACGTTGCATAGATTTGTAATAAGCAGCACGACTTAAAGGTTCGTACTCATCTACTTCACCTAATAAAACGAGGTCATCACTTTTCGCTTTTCGATAGCTATATTGTGCTAAATTTCCTGTTTTGGTGCAGATGGCATGCACCTTGGTTACATACTCGGCCGTTGCCATTAAATTTGGCATAGGACCAAATGGGTTGCCTTTAAAATCCATATCCAAACCAGCAACAATAACGCGAATACCTTTGTTGGCTAAATCATTACAAACCCGAACAATTTCATCATCAAAAAATTGGGCCTCGTCAATACCAACCACATCACAGTCGTCTGCCAACATAGGGATATTAGCGGCCGCAGGAACTGCTGTGGAGCGGATTTTGTTGGCATCATGAGAAACCACCATTTCTTCATCATAGCGTATATCTACCGTAGGTTTAAAAATTTCAACCTTCTGTTTGGCAAATTGTGCACGCTTGAGTCTACGAATTAATTCTTCCGTTTTACCGGAAAACATAGAACCGCAAATAACTTCGATCCAGCCAAATTGTTCTTTATGATTTACTGTATTTTCGAGAAACATTTTGTAATTTTAACACTAAAACAAAGCGATATTTCGTTTTGTATAAAGGTGGCGTAAATTTATTAAAAATCAAAAGCATAAATAGGTTTTAAAGTTAAAAAGTTATGAAGAAGAAGTTAGAAGCTGAATTAATGAGTATTGCACATAGAATCTTAAAATTAAAAGGTAAAGATGATTTAAATAAAATGCATCTAGAAGTGGCTGCTTTATATGAAAAATTAACGGTATTAAAATTTGCCAAAGAAAATTTTGAGGATGATATTCCTACTATTGGTAACGATTCGTCATTTTTTGATATGTTAGATGTAGCTTTTAATAATAAAGTGAGCGACAATATTGAATTTGAAGATAAGACCTACATAAATCTTGATGAGTCTGAACACGAAGAAATTATGGAACCTGCCATTGAAAAAATAAAAGATATGGTAGCCCAAATGCCTCATGAAGCGCAAATGGTGGATTCACTTTTTGAAAAGGCAACCCCAAAAACCCAAGTTCATAAAATTGATTTGGATGATATAACAGCTGGTTTTGATAACCAACCTATCTTTGATCCCGTTAAAAAAACGGATGCTAATTTAAAGAAATCCCTTAACGATAAACTTAAAAAAGGTTTGGTAATTGGGCTTAATGATAAAATAGCTTTTATTAAACATTTATTTAATGGTGAAGGCGATGATTACAACCGTGTGATTTCGCAAATAAACACCTTGAATTCAGTGGAGGAGGTTCAGAACTTAGTTTTAAACATTGTAAAACCTGATTATAATAATTGGGAAGGTAAAGAGGTTTATGAAACGCGTTTTATGGAACTTGTTGAAAGCAAATTCGATTAACTAGAATATTTCTCAACCTATCTTTTATTACGCATGATTTTGAATGTTGAAACACATCAGAAGATTGAAATCTAAATAGAAATCAGTTCGCTTTATGAAACTTTACATTGTTCCAACACCTATTGGTAATCTGCAAGACATGACTTTTAGAGCCATAGATGTTTTAAAATCAGTGGATTTAATTCTTGCTGAAGACACCCGAACTTCTGGAAAACTATTAAAGCATTTTGATGTAGATACACCATCACAATCGCACCACATGCATAACGAGCATAAAACAGTTGATGGTTTAATTAATAAATTAAAAAGTGGTGTTACCATGGCTTTAATTAGCGATGCTGGGACACCTGCTATTTCCGACCCTGGATTTTTATTAACCAGAGCTTGTATTGAAAATAATATTGAAGTGGATTGCTTACCAGGCGCAACTGCTTTTGTGCCAGCTTTAGTAAATAGCGGCATGCCAAATGATAAGTTTGTTTTTGAAGGCTTTTTACCCGTAAAAAAAGGACGTCAAACACGTTTATTGCTTCTTGCGGAAGAAACTAGAACCATCATTTTTTACGAAAGTCCGCATAAACTAATTAAAACACTCACTCATTTTTGTGAATATTTTGGAGAAGACAGACCTGTTTCTGTTTCCCGAGAACTCTCTAAACTCTATGAAGAAACCATTCGTGGCAATGCCAAGGACGTTTTAGAACATTACACCAACAAACCTCCAAAAGGTGAAATTGTGGTAGTTGTAGGTGGTAAAAAGTAAATTTTGTTTAAAAAACAATTATGGAAATCTTTTTTGTAGTACGAAGCTCCAGTTGCAAACTTTAAATTTTCCCTAACAGTATCTGTCTAAAATTTCAGTATCTTAATCACTACAAATTAAGATTATGAAAAATAAGCATTACAACGTATTCGTTATAGGAAGTGGTATTGCCGGACAAACCGCGGCAAAAATATGCCGAGAAAATAATTTAAGCGTCGCTATTTCCGATATTAGAGAATTTGGTGGAACTTGTGCCAATAGGGGTTGCGATTCCAAAAAAATATTGTTGCATTTTTCGCAATTAGTATATAAAAGTAACAATTTAAAAGGACGAGGCGTTAAAAAAAATCCGAAGTTAAATTGGAAGCAAGTTCAAAAATTCAGACGTTCTTTTTCAAACCCCATTCCTCCAAAAACAGAACAAAACTTAAAAGATTTAGGTATGTCATTGTACCACCAATCGCCAAAATTTATCAGTAAAAATGAAGTTGAGGTCGAAGGCAAAGTCGTATCTGCCGATTATTTTATAATTGCCACCGGAAATATTCCAAGACCGTTAGATATTGAGGGAAACGAATTTTTAAAAGTGAGTGAAGACGTATTGGATTTAAAGAAAATTCCAAAATCTATTACCTTCATTGGATCGGGATATATTGCCATGGAATTTGCTTGTATGCTTGCCACGCTAGGAAGTCAGGTTACCATTTTAGAACAAGGGAATACAGCTCTAGCTAATTTTGATCCATTTTTAGTAAAAAAATTAATTACTAAACTTGAAAGTTTAGGTGTGAAATTTATTTTTAATGCGGATGTAACAGGTGTTCAAAAATTAAAAAAGAATTTAAAAGTTACTTTTTCTATTGATGGCGAAGTTACCACGCACAAATCGCGATTAGTTATTAATTCGGCAGGCAGAGTTCCTGCCATTGCGGCTTTAGATCTTGAAAAAGCCGTTGTTGAAGCAGATCATAATGGCATTGTGGTCAATGATTACTTGCAAAGTAAATCGCATCCAAAAGTATATGCTTGTGGTGATGTTTCCAATAAATCGTTAGCATTAACGCCACTATCTGGACTTCAAGGTTATATAGCTGGACATAATATAATTAAAGAAAAATCTAAAACATTTGATGTTCCATGCATACCGTCGACTGTGTTTACAACACCCAATTTATCATCGGTGGGATATGGTGAAGAAGACGCCAAAGCGCGTTATAAAAATGTAAAAGTGTATCAAGGTGAAGTTAGTAATTGGTTTAATGCTAAAAAAGAAAATGAAGACACCTATGCCTACACCATTCTAGTTAATGAACGTACTGACGAAATTGTAGGTGCTCATATTTTAAGCTCAGAAGCCAATGAAAGTATCAACGTTTTTGCAACGGCTATTTATAATAAAATGACGGTAAAAGAATTTAAGCGTATGGTTTTCACCTATCCATCTTATGTTATAGATATGAAAACGATGATGGAAAATGAATAGATATTGAAAGCAAAAAGAGAATCAATATATTACCAAATTGCTTTAAATATTGAAATGAAAAACATGCAAGAATTACTTCATAGCATTAGTCAATGTACCATCTGTAAAGATCATTTGCCGTTAGGTCCAAGACCTGTAGTAACTGCTCATAAAAATTCTAAAATTATCATTATAGGTCAAGCACCAGGGACTAAAGTTCATGCTTCCGGAATTCCATGGGATGATGCTAGCGGAAAGCAATTACGGAATTGGCTAGATGTTAGCAAAGAACAATTTTATAACCCCGAAAATTTTGCCATTATGCCTATGGGATTCTGTTATCCAGGAAAAGGGAAATCGGGGGATTTACCGCCAAGGCCAGAATGTGCACCACAGTGGCATCAACAATTATTAAAGCAAATGCAGCATGTGGAATTAATTCTACTCATTGGTATGTATGCACAGCGCTATTATTTAAAAAGTAGTGCTAAAAAAACACTTACAGAAACCGTTGATAATTTTCAAGCCTATTTGCCCATGTATTTACCCTTGCCACACCCATCGCCTAGAAATCGGTTTTGGTTAACTAAAAACCCTTGGTTTCAAACCGAAGTTTTACCTATATTAAAAACAAAAGTCCATAGCCTAATCAAATAAAAAATCTATCTTTATTTTTTCGGTTAAAACCCAATTATCATGATTAAAAAAATACTATTTCTTGGCCTTTTCAGTGTAACTTTTTCAAGCTTAACCCAAGCACAAGCCATAAAAAAACAAAGCACAAAAGAAAGTTTAGAGCAAACCGTTATAACTAGTTTTTCAGGCGATTTAGCATACGAAACCACAGCATTTGTTGAAAAATACTGGCGTGTGGTTGGAAATAAAGGATTTAATGAAAGTATTCATTTCATCGCTCAAAATTTAGAAAGTGCTGGTTTCATTTTAGAAGAAAAAGCAAAACCAAACAACCGACTTACCTACCGAATTGAAAAGCGTCCATTAAAAAATCCTACGTGGGAAATGGTAGATGCCCTCGTAACCTTTAACAGCAAAGAAGCACCGCTTTTAGCACATAAAACCAACCGAAATATGGTGGCTTTAAATTCCTACAGCACGCCAAAGGAAGGAGTTACTGCTGAAGTGGTTTATGTGGAAGATGTTCAGAAACTAAAAAAAATGGATGTGAAAGGAAAAATTGTTTTCGCTGAAACCAGTCCATCACGCATTTATAATGATGCCATTGTTAAAGGTGGCGCTATTGGCTTAATGACCTATGATAACCCATCCTATTTACAACCAGAAAAAAATACAACCTCTATTCAATTTCGTTCCATTCCTTTAAATTCTAAATTAAAGCCTTGGGCAATTGCCTTGTCTTATCAAGCTAAAGAGCGTTTAAAAGAATCACTTTCTAATGGGCCAATTACTTTAAATGTTCAAATAGAAACTAAAATATACGAATCGGAAGAACTAACAATTGTTGCTGATATTAAAGGAAATAAACTACCCAATGAGCGCTTGGTTTTTAGCGCGCATGTTCAGGAACCGGGTGCCAACGATAATGCTACAGGCGTTGGTGTTGCATTGGAAATGGCAATGCTTTCAGCGAAATTATTAAAAAATAATACATGGAATCCTACCAGAACATTAACCTTTCTTTGGGGAGACGAAATTGTATCCACAGGTCGTTATGTCCAAGAGGATAAAATGCGTGCTCAAGATATAAAATGGGGAATTAGCTTGGACATGGTAGGCGAAAATACAGACATCACAGGTGGTTCTTTTTTAATAGAAAAAATGCCAGATCCTAGTGCTATTTGGACTCGTGGTAATGATAAACATTCAGAATGGGGCGGAAGTAAAATGAGCTTAGACCAAATGAAACCCCATTATTTAAACGATTTTGTAATTGGTGAATTTGAAGCTCAAGGCAAACGTGCCAATTGGGAAGTTAATACTAATCCGTTTGAAGGAGGAAGCGATCACATGCCTTTTTTACGAAGTAATATTCCAAGTGTCTTGTTTTGGCATTTTACTGATCAGTTTTATCATACGGATAACGACAGATTGGATAAAGTATCTAAAGAAACGCTTAAAAATGTAGGGACAGCGTCATTGCTATCTGCGTATACTTTGTTGAATTCTGATGCAACAACTGCTAAAACAATAATTACCCATATTGAAACCGCAGCTATTTCCAGATTGCATGAAGAATTAAAACAAGGAAAAATAGCCATTAAGAAAGGTGATAAGCTTGCGGAACAAATTGAAATTATTAAAGCTTGGGAAGATTGGTATGTAAAAGCCATAGCCACAACAAGTGATATGTCGCCAGAAGCAACGTCTTTAAAAGAAGCTATCGATAAAGCACAAGCTTCGGTTCGGGCAACTTCAGAAGCTGCGCTTTTGGAGTTGAGTAAATAAAAACCTCACTATTTCTAGTAAGGTTTTGTCAAATCTCTAAAAGCAAAGCGGTCTAAAATCTAGGTTCTAATCACACGTGTTTCCCAACCTCAAAACCATGTTTTCCTAAAAATTGATTTCCACTTTCTATGGCGTCATGTTCTAAAGTTGTTCCCATGCTGTCATTCCATCTATTTAAATAGCCAAACAGTGAAATAACGCCCAACATTTCTACAATTTCGCCTTCATTCCAATATTGGTGTAAGCGCTTTTGAATGGTTTCATCCACCGCATTTGGCACTTGACTTGCGGCTAAACTAAAATCGAGAGCAGCTCGTTCGGCTTCCGAAAAAGCTGGATGTGTTCTATAGTCCCAAATATTATCTAACTGTTCCTGTTCTGCACCATAGCGTTCCGCAGCACGAATGGCATGAGCTTGACAATACCTGCAACCTGTTGCGTTGCTTGAAACCCAGGCAATCATGCGTTTTAAAGCAGATGTTACACGACCTTCATTGGCCATAACCGCTTTGTTGAGGTTTATAAACGCCTTGGAAATTGCCGGTCTGCGTTGCATGGTTAATACAGAGTTTGGGCAAAAACCTAGTGTTTCATTAAAAAATTCGGCTAACTCTTTAGTTTCTAAATCGTGGTCTGCGGATAATGGTGTTACAAGTGGCATAGTCTATTTTTTTATTGGTATTTTTGAATAAACAAGCATTATTGAACTGAAAACAGTTTTAATTTATGCCTATTTCAGAATTAAGTTATAATCCTAACAAGTAACAAAAAAATCAACATACATGGCAAATACAAATAAAGTAATCACACATTGGAAAGGGAATCTACAATTTGAATCGGATAACCCAAATGGGAAAACGGTTTTAATGGACACCAGTCCAGAACATGGTGGTCATAGTTCAGGCTTATCACCAAAAGCCATGATGCTTTCGGCTTTAGCAGGTTGTTCAGGATTGGATGTGGTGTCTGTTTTAGATAAAATGAAAGTACAAGTTTCCGATTTCCGAATGGATACCTATGGCGAACTAACCGATGAGCATCCTAAATATTACCATAGTGTTTCTGTCGAATATCATTTTTATGGTGACAATCTAGATGAAAATAAAATTAAAAAGGCAGTCGATTTATCTGTTGAAAAATACTGTGGGGTTATGGAAATGTTTCGAAAATTCGCTACTGTAAAAACAAGTATTCACTATCATAATAAATAATTTTCACTTTGTCATTTAGAGCAAAATGCAGAATCTTTTTTGATAATGTTTTTTTTAAGATGATAATCTAATCGGCAAAACTATAAAAAACAAAGCCATGCGCTGGACCATTAAACCAAAACCGGAATCTAAAAATGTGGATGCTTTGCAAAAAGCACTCAACGTGGAACCCATTGTTGCTAGCTTACTATTGCAACGTGGTATTGAAACCTATGATGCTGCCAAAACATTTTTCAGGCCAAGTTTAAAAGATCTACACGATCCATTCTTAATGAAAGACATGGATATTGCGGTTTCACGAATTGAAAAAGCACTAGAAACTGGCGAAAACATTATGGTTTATGGCGATTATGATGTGGATGGCACGACATCTGTAGCCTTAATGAGTTCTTATTTAAAAACCCGAACTGAAAATGTAGCAACCTATATTCCTGATAGATATGATGAAGGATATGGTGTGTCTTTTAAAGGTATTGATTTTGCAGAAGATAATGGATTCTCGCTCATTATTGCTTTAGATTGTGGCGTAAAAGCTATTGATAAAGTGGCTTATGCCAACGAAAAAGGCATTGATTTTATTATTTGTGATCACCACAGACCAGGAGCAGAATTACCAAAAGCTATTGCTATTTTAGACCCTAAACGAGACGATTGCTCGTATCCATATAAGGAATTATGTGGGTGTGGTGTTGGGTTTAAACTCATTCAAGCTTTAGCTGCTAAACAGGGGCAAACAACTGCCGATTTAACCGAATATCTCGATTTAGTAGCAACGGCTATTGGCGCTGATATTGTACCTATTACAGGTGAAAATCGCGCACTGGCTTCACTAGGTTTGGATGTTATTAATAGCAATCCCAGACCAGGCATTCAAGCTATTATTGCTGAAGTAAAAAAGGAGCATTTAACCATTACCGATGTGGTTTTTATTGTTGCGCCGCGAATTAATGCCGCTGGACGTATGAAACACGGTAATTATGCGGTGACTTTATTAACGGCAACCAATCCTGAATTAGCAAAAAGTTATGCGGAGGAAATTGAATTTTTCAATACAGATAGAAAAGAAACCGATAAACAAATCACCCTTGAAGCGCTACAGCAAATAGAAACCAATAATGAGCAGGACGGTTTTACAACCGTTGTATATCACGAAGCCTGGCACAAAGGTGTTATTGGTATTGTAGCGTCTCGATTAATAGAAACCTACTACAGGCCAACTTTGGTGTTTACCAAAAGTGGTGATAGGTTAGCAGCATCAGCACGTTCCGTAAGTGGTTTTGATGTGTACAATGCCTTGGAAGCCTGTGCAGATCATATTGAACAATTTGGAGGTCATAAATACGCAGCTGGATTAACCTTGAAATCCGAAAATTACGAAGCTTTTAAACAAGCTTTTGAAGATGTGGTTTCAGAAACTATTGACAGATCCTTATTAACACCAGAAATTAAAATTGATGCTCAAATTGAATTAACTGATATAACGCCGAAATTCTATCGCATTTTAAAACAGTTTGCGCCATTTGGACCAGGCAATATGTCACCAGTTTTTATGACAGATAACCTGCATGATACCGGGTATGGCAAATGTGTTGGTGAAGATAAAAGTCACCTTCGGATTACAGCTACCAATCCAGAACGCACCAATACATTAGTCTGCATAGGTTTTGGGTTAGGTGATAAGCTGGATATAATTACAGATAAAAAACCTTTTTCTGCCGTATATTCTATTGATGAAAATCATTGGAATAATCAAGTGTCCTTGCAATTGAAATTACGGGATATTAAGTAAAAGTGCATAAACTATTGTATCATGAAAAGTTCATTAACACTTGTTATTGGTTTCATTTTCCAGTTTGCGATATCTCAAAATTTAGTACACAACCCAAGTTTTGAAGACTATAAGCGTTGCCCATCATTGCTTGGAAATTTTAATCATTTGGTTACACATTGGTCTACGCCAAATTGGGGTTCAACAGATTATTTTCATGCTTGTAGTAAAACGGTTGGGTTTATAAATTTTTTTGGAAGTCAAAAGGCTAGAACGGGTAAAGCTTATAGTGGAGTGTATGTTTTAGCACCAGAAAATTATCGGGAGTATATTCAAGGTGAATTGTTAGAAACTTTGACTGCTCAAGAAAAATATACCATGACTTTTTATGTGAGTCTTGCGGAAAACTCCAGTCATGCCATTAAAGATTTAGGGATATTATTTTTAGGTAAACCCTTTAAAATGCAATCGGAAGCGGTTATTAATATCAATAAGGTTTTAAGTAACGAAAAGAATAGTCATTTTATAAGTATAAGCAGTCAACAATTTTATACTGAAAAAGATGCGTGGGAAAAAGTAACTTTTGAATACACAGCGAAAGGATTCGAACGGTTTTTTATTATTGGAAATTTTGATAAAAATGCCAAAATAGCGAAACATGAAGTTCAAAAATCTAAAAATCCAGATGCAGCGTATTATTATCTGGACGATATCCGTTTGGAAGCTTTTAAACCTGCCGACCCTGTTGATATTAAAGTGAAAACCATAGAGGCTGACCAAACGTTAGAAACCGATAAGGTTTACGCTTTAAGAAAAGTGTTTTTCAATTTTAATCAGCATAAACTTTTAGGGTCATCTGTACAAGAACTAGATCAATTATACAATTATTTAGACAACCATAAGCGTTTACAGATTGAAATTTATGGTCATACGGATAATGTAGGAACACAGGAACGTAATGATGAATTATCCTTACTTCGCGCTAAAGAAGTAGCCTTGTATTTAATTTCGAAAGGTTTACGGCCTGAACGTATTAAAGCTCGTGGTTTTGGCAATCGCTTTCCCCAAACTACTAATGCTACCCAGGCTGGGCGCGCCTTAAATAGACGTGTAGAATTTAAGCTTATAAAACTATGATTATTATTTAGATTTATTCTAAATAAACTTATATTTGCATAGTTTAAAACCTGCAAGCATGGAAAATGACATTCATAAAATATATCATAATAGCTTTGGAATTGCTTTTCAATGGAAATTCCCCGAACAAAAAAAGAAGCCAAAAAAAGTACAATTAGTATTCCGAGATATGGGATTCTACTTATCTTTAGTTGAAATTAAAGAATTTTATAATTGTATTTACGCAACCAAACAATTGGAAACCGATGTTTGTTGTCGTGAAGACTGTGATAAACGCCGTATTATGATAAAATCTCCTAGTGATAAAGTAAGTTTAGCAGTAAACGAAACCGAATTATTACAATTAGAAGACTTATTAAAAGGCACCTTGTTTCAATTGGAGTTAAACGACTATTTAAATCATTTGTGTAAAAACTAATAGTGTAAAAATTTCGGCTTACTATAAAATTAGTTGCCTATTGTACTAATATAACCTGAACCTACTTGTGGTTGGAATATTATAACAAGCAGTAAAGATTTTCGCGATTTATTTTGTGTTAATAGACCAATTTATATCCTATTATAAAATGTTCTATTCAACTTTAAAATAATATTCTTTGTCAGATTCATTTAAATATCTCCAAGAAACATCTCCACAACTATTGAATCCAATTTGATTCGGGAAATTTTCTATAGGATAGTTTTCTATTATAAATTCATTTCTATTGGAGTTTTGAAGCATTCCATTACGCCAACTAATTACATAGTCACCATTAAATTTGGGTTTTAAACCTATTCTATAACTATAAAACTCCCGATTATTCTCAAGTTCAGGAAAGGCTATTATAGTTCCATTTTCGCAGTAATTTGAAAATGTAAGCTGTCCATTAGTCCTAACTAACTCAAACGAATCAATTGCATCTTGGCAGTTTGAAACATTCGTGGGTTCAATAAATTTATAAATTGAAAAATGGTCTGATTGTGGAATTTCCATAAATATCGAATCGTTAATAGACGCATTAAATAGATTACTAGAAATTTTTCCACGTACCCAAATTGTATCATTAATGGAGTAACTATAATCAGTGGATACATTTGCTTTATAAACATTATAAACCAATTTGTCCGCTTCAAGGTCGTCCTCGCAGGTAGTTGCTACTAGAAAAGGTGCAATTATTATAACCTTCAATAAATTTTTAAACATATTTCCTTTTTTATAGTTAGATGCACAATACGTTTAAAGGTTGCGTTGCTTGTTTTATACTTTGATTTCATTTGAAACTGAATTTTAAAAATATATATCCGTTTTTGTCAGAATGAGTGCCGTCCAAAACTTTTATGACTTGTAAATTTAGTTTCAACAGCTCGCAACTTAAAATTCCCAATTTATTGGACCATTAAAACTAATTTCGTCTTAAAAGGTTTTATTAGAAAGGCTTCGTGTTGTACTTTTGTGCTTTCTTTTTTTCTCTTGGATTGGAATCGGTTTTATAAACGTGTTTTACTTCATTTGAAATGATAATATTTTAATAGAATAAAAATCAATAATTATCTGCAACGTTTTAAATAAACTTGTAGTTTTAAAATAAAAAGGTCCCTGCTTTTGTAGGAAACAAGTATGTCTAAAAAAGATCCATACGCAGCCTTGCGTATCAAAGAATTCAATATTTTTTTAGTACTTCGTTTTGCATTAGTATTTGCATGGTCTATGCAATTTATTATTATTGAATGGCAAGTGTATAGTATTACAAAAGATCCGTTATCGCTTGGTATTATTGGCTTGATGGAAATTATTCCAGCTTTAACCATGGCTTTATTTGCTGGACATATTGTGGATCAACGTGAAAAACGCAATTTATTGGCTGTTTGCATGGCATTATTTTCGTTAATAAGTTTGGGCTTATTTCTTTTAACTTGGCCAAAAATTGTAGCAGATTGGTCTTCCAATACCATTTTATATTCTATTTATGCGCTCGTTTTTTTTGGTGGATTTTTACGTTCCTTTTTCGGGCCAACTATTTTTTCATTGGTTGCTTTAATTGTTCCCAAGAAAATATATCCAAATGCCGCTACTTGGAGTAGTTCTACATGGCAAATGGCATCGGTTTTAGGACCTGCAACAGCTGGGGTTTTAATAAGTGTTATTGGTGTGCATTGGTCGCTTTGTTTTGTTTTCGGACTTGTTGTTTTTGCATTAATAACACTTACGCAAATAAAAAAGAAACCGATTTTAAACCCAAAAATAGGCGAACCTGTGATGCAAAGTTTAAAAGAAGGTTTGAATTTTGTATTTAAAACTAAAGCTATTTTAGGTGCTTTAACCTTGGATATGGTTGCCGTTTTATTTGGTGGCGCCATTGCCTTATTGCCCATTTTTGCACAAGATATTCTTCATGTCGGGTCCGAAGGATTTGGTGTACTACGAGCGGCTCCCGCCGTTGGTGCTTTTTTAACCATGTTAATTACAGCCTATATTCCCATTAGTAAAAATGCGGGAATGAAGTTATTAGCGGCTGTGTTTGGTTTTGGTATGTGTATAATTGTTTTTGGACTGTCCTCTATATTCTGGATTTCGGTAGTTGCGCTATTTTTTAGTGGTGTAACCGATGGTGTTTCTATGGTAATTAGACAAACCATATTGCAAATTAAAACACCCGACAATATGCGTGGTCGCGTGGCATCAGTAAACTCCATGTTTGTGGGCTCATCCAACGAGCTTGGTGCTTTTGAAAGTGGCGTTACCGCAAAATTAATGGGAACTGTAACAGCCGTTGTTTTTGGCGGAACCATGACCTTAATTACAGCAGTTACCACTGGAATTGTTTCGCCTTCGTTTAGAAAGTTAGATTTAACAGCCGATTTGGAAGCGCATGAGAATGCGGAATGATAAATTTTTAGAATTTCTTTAACTCTAAATTTTCACCATCAAAAACACCATAGGTATAATATTGAATCCAATCCCCTAGATTCACATATTTTGAATTTTCGTTGAGGTCTATTTCTAACGGTAAATGTCTGTGGCCAAAAATAAAATAGTCGCTGTGTTTGGTTTCTAATTTACGTTTGCAATATTGCACTAACCATTCATTGTCTTCGCCTAAAAATTTGGCGTCATCATCACCGGAAATTAGTTTATTTTTTACACTTAAATATTGGGCAATTCTAACCCCAATATCAGGATGCAACCAGCGAAATAGCCATTTGCCAAAACGACTAGTAAATATTTTTTTCATCCGTTTATAACCGGTATCACTAGGGCCTAATCCATCACCATGACCAATTAAAAACGTTTTATTGTTAAACGTATATTCTTGGGGCTTATGGTAGACAGAAATTCCCAATTCTTCTTCAAAATAGCCATCCATCCATAAATCGTGATTGCCAACAAAAAAATAAATAGGAATACCAGCGTCCGTTATCTCGGCAAGCTTACCCAACGTTCTTGTAAAACCTTTTGGAACCACGGTTTTATATTCAAACCAAAAATCGAATAAATCACCCATCAAGAAAATAGCAGCAGCATCGTGCTTAATTTCCTCTAACCACGCTACAAATTTTTGTTCGCGAGGTCGTGAGGCTTCTGCCGTTGGTGCACCCAAATGATTATCGGATGCGAAGTATATTTTTTTTCCTTTTGGAATGTTCATGTAATTTTAAAGGTTTTTAATCAAAAATATATTTTAATAAAGGGACAAGAATAAAAACGAGAGTTAAAATTCCGATAAAAACATTATTAATGGTATGTCCCATTTCATCATAATAATTTGGATTATTTGGTCCGTACAAGTATTCTTTAAAGGTAAACTTCTTTTTATTTAAAAAGGTTCTCCATATAGTTCCATAAATCCATCTCATGACGGCACCAATGAAGTTGAAAATTACTCGACCATAATAATTATCTCCCAAATTTTAATTCCTTTACTAAAAAATATAGGTGTAAATATAATTAATTCTTTGCAAGCAGAATTCTAATTATCACTAGCATACCATTCCGCAAAACTGGTATCTGTTTCCTGAAGTTTTAAAGAATGTAATGCAATATGGCTCGGTAAAAAGGATTTTATTTTATTGGCAAAATCAATCACCATCATTTCACTAGTTGGCTGATAATCCACCAAAAGTACATTATGACCACGGTCTTGAAGTTCCTTCGCTAATTCTACATGTGGTGTGTTTTTGTTAAAAACAGTGGCATGATCAAACACATCAACAATTTCTGTTTTCACAATTTTTTTTAAATCTCCAAAATCAATCACCATTCCAAACTTAACATTACCCGAATCTGAAATTGGTTTTCCAATAACGGTTACCGATAATTTATAGCTATGGCCATGTACATTTTTACATTTCCCATCATAGCCATAAAGGGCATGTCCTGTCTCGAATGAGAACTGTTTTGTAATTCGAATATTTCCCATACTATTAATTTTCCATGCAAAGATAATCGTTTTGTAAAAGGAAACGGTTTTTAGAGTACATTTGCCCACCTTTTATTTTGCATATACTTATGAATCAGTTATTTGAAGAAATTGCTTTTGTTGAAAATTTACAATATGAGCGTATTATTGATGATATTTTAACAAAGAAATACAGTTTGGTTGAAAATTTTTTCACCGATCTCGAGGTTTTGGAATTAAGAAAATCATTATTAGAAAAACATGAAGCTGATGTTTTTAAAAAAGCGGCTATTGGCAATAGGGTAAATGAAGTCATTGAAAAATCCATTCGTGGTGATGTAATTTTATGGATAGATGAAAACCGGGCAGATCCGTTAGAAGTCGCTTTCTTCAACAAAATAAATAACCTAATAGATTACTTAAATAAAACGTGTTTCTTGGGAATTTTACATAAGGAGTTTCACTATGCATTATATCCAGAAGGCACATTTTACAAACGGCATTTGGATACGTTTCAGAATGACGACAGACGAAAATTATCCTTTGTATGTTATTTAAATGAAGATGGTTGGCTACCTGAAAACGGTGGCGAATTGGTGTTGTATGTACATGAAAATGGTGAAGAAACCGAAAAGGTAATTTATCCATTTCCTGGACGTGTGGTTATTTTTGAAAGTCAATTATTAGAACACGAAGTCAAACCCGTTAAAACCGAACGATTGAGTATTACTGGTTGGCTTAAAACGCGCTAATTATCTGCGTTTATTGCGGTTATAAACATAAATAATTATCAATACAATTGCCAATACTAAAAAAAGCATATTTCCGCCCATACTAATCTATATTTGAGTTGTTTTTATTATATCTGTAAAGCGCATAAGCAATTATTACAAGTACTAAAAATGGTAGAAATGAGCCTATAAATACGCCTATTTCATAATCGCTATTAGGTGCGTTTTTTACTTTCTCTTCAATATTTATTTCTTGCAAAATTGAAATAAGTGACATCATTTTACTAAATAATTAGAAGTCAAAGTTACTGTTTTTCCGAAAGCGGTAAAAATTCTTGTCTAAATTTTATAATTAGTGGCAATCCTCTAGCAATAATCCAAAATGTAAAAGCTATAAAAATGCCATAAAGCTTGTAATCCAAGCTGTCCAATAAAAATAAGAGCGGAACAAAAACGAGAAAGGTTGCCATCAATAATACATTGCGAAGAACTTTCATTTTACCAAGCCCTTTAAACATACCATCAAAAATAAAGGCAATAGCGCATAGTGGTTGCATGGCTAAAACAATCCAGAACACATTATAAAATTCGGTTAAAACGGACTCTTCTTTTGTAAAAACAAAACCAATAAACTGATAGAAAATAGCACCAAAGGCGGCCATAACCATCCCTAAAATAACACCATATGTTATTAGTTTATTACTTAAGGTAATTAATTTACCATATTCCTTTCCTCCTAATAATTTTCCTGATAAAATGTTTCCTGCACTGGCATAACCATCAATTATAAAAGCACCTAAAAACCATAAATTTATAGCAATGGTGTATGCGGCAATGTATTGTTTACCATAACTGGTAGAAAATGAACTCGCAAAGTAAAGGGTAACGTTCAAAGCAAGCGTTCTAACAAACAAATTGAGAATCATTATTGCAAACCGATTAATTTCTTTGTTAAACGGAAAACTAAAACGCAATGGAATAGCTGTTTTGGTCAATAAATAATAAGCCGAAATAATAGCCATTAATATTTGAGCAATAACACTTGCATAAGCTGCACCTTTAATATTCAGGGCAGGAACATAACCTTCTATACCATAAACCAAAACGATGTCTAGAACAATATTAACACTGGCGCCAACAATGGCAATAATCATTGGGTAAAAGGTGTTTTGAAGCCCTCTAAAGGTGCCAAAAATGGCAATGGTAAATAGGGTAAATGGAAAACCAAAAACGCGAATTTGGTAATACTCTACACTATAATTCAGAATTAAATCAGAGGCATTGTAGAGTTTAAAAATGCTTTCGGCAAACGGATAGGTTCCTAGAATGATAAAAATACTTAGTGATGTAATTATAAAAATAGCTTGAGCTGGCAGGTTTTTCACCTTATCTAAATTATTTGCACCAACATATTGCGAAACAATAGATGAAATAGCACTACGTGTTTGCCCTAAAACCCAAATTAGCATGGAAATAAAGGTGCCAACAATACCTACGGCTGCTAATGATTCTGTGGCGTTTTCAGAAATATTTCCTACAATAGCCGTATCAGTAATAGACAAAATAGGTTCTGCCACTCCAGCAATTAATGCAGGAATGGCTAATTTATTAATATGTTTTAAACTAATGTTGGTGCTCACAATACAAATTCATAACAGTAAAAGGGATGTTCGCTTTGTTTTGGAAAATAAATAGACCCTAATTTTTTATAACCGCGAAGTTCGTAAAACTTTTGGTTTCTAGCGTTCTTTGAAAAGGTATCTAATCTGATAGAGGTAAATTCATTTTTGTTTGCCATATTTTCAGCAAAATTCATCAGTTTTCTAGCCCATCCTTTACCTTGGTAATCCGGGTGTATAGCTACCCTATGAACATATAAGTTATTGGAGTTTGGTGTTAGCCAGTCTATAGTTTCGTATTCGGCATCCATTTTAGTAGAAAGCACTAAACAGCCTATAATTTTTTTAGCTTCCTCTAGAACGTATAATTCGTTTCTAGCCACATCATTTTCAAAGGCACTTCGGTTAGGGTATTTAGAATTCCATTGTTGTATGTTTTTAGAAATCATATCAATAGCACAGGCTTTGGTAATTTCTAAAATTGTATCAATATCTTCATTGGTTCCTTTCCGAATCATAATAAAAGCGTATTTTTGCGTAAATTTTCACCTAAATTAGTTATAACTTTTTCAATATGAAGAATATTTTAGTGCCAGTAGGATCGTCTAAAAATGCGGTTAGTCATTTGCAGTATGCTGTGGATTTTGCCAAAGCATTTGGTGCAAAAATTTATGTGGTTCAAATTTATAATATCTATTCCAAAGCTGGAACCATGATAAAAGTGGATCATATTTTAGAGCGTGAAAGTTATGAATTTTTAAAGTCGCACGTGGCGCAAGTGGACACTAAAGGTGTTGAGATTGTTGTAAAATCATTTAAAGGAAAATTGGTGGATACGCTTGAGTTAGTTTGTCACTCTTTAGATATTGATTTAATTATGATAGAACCACGGACCAACTCTTTACGAGAAGAAGTATATCTTGGAAAAACGTCTGGAAAAATTATTAAACAAACCAATATTCCCGCATTAATTGTCCCTGAAGGCGTCAGTTTTAAACCTATTGTTTATATTTTAGTGGCTTTAAAGTCTGCTATAATTAAAAAGGAATCTGCCTTAAAGCCGTTAATTGCTATTAAAGATCAGTTCCGATCTATTGTAAATTTATTACTCGTACAAACACCATTCTATAATGAAGGTGATTTTGAAATAAATCCAGATTTGGCCAAATTAATAACCAATATTACTAAAACGGAAAATGCCACAACATTTCAAGGCGTATTAGAACATTATAAGGATAATGATCCGGATATGTTGTGCGTGGTAAGGCGTAAGCGTGGATTTTTCTCTAAACTATGGGAGAAAAATACTATTTTGAAAAAAGATTTTCAGAGCAACACACTTCCAGTTTTAGTATTAAGTGGTGTGAAATAAATATTTCTTCAGCAGAAGGATAAAACCTAAATAAAAATAGTTTATTTTCGTTGCTCAAAAAACGAATTTCTAGTCTAAAGTTTATTTTGGGGGATTAGCTCAGCTGGCTAGAGCGCTACGCTGGCAGCGTAGAGGTCATCGGTTCGACTCCGATATTCTCCACTTAAAAAGCAATGTGAAAGCATTGCTTTTTTATGCCTAAATTTCATAATAGTTTTTTGCAATTTCAGAAACAATTTGTAATTCAAAGATTTTTTTGAGGGTTTTGTCGAATATTGGAAGCTTTTTAAAACCTCATAAATGAGTACTGCGTAGATATGGTCCCAACCTAACTTACTATGAAATTTGTTTTATTAATTGCCCTTTTTTGTAGCTATTCTATAAACGCTCAAAGCCAAGAATTTAATCCAGAAACTAATGATGTTCCACTATATCAACTGGCAAGTTATACCAATGTTGGCGATGCGGCCTACAGTATTGAAGATATTCAATTAAACAACGATTTAATTTATAAACCGTTGCAATCAGAAAACCACAGTGTGGGTTTTACGTCTGATAATTTTTGGATTCAGTTTAAACTAACCAACTCGCAAGCAACGGAACATGTTTATTATTTAGAAACAGCTAGACCTATTACAGATGTTGCCAATTTATATCAAATAGCAGCAGCTGGCACTGAACGTTTTAAAAGTGGCGACCAAATAGCATTTAGTGAGCGCCAGGTTAACCACAGAGCAACTGTTTTTAAAATTAAACTGCCACCTAATTCAACCCAACATTTTTATGTGCATTTAAAAAGTGATGGTGAAACCATAAACATACCTTTAAATTTATATAATGAGTCTGAATTTTTACAAAACACCTACCACCAACAATTATTTCTTGGTTTGTTTTACGGTGTTTTATTGCTTGCAGGTATAATTTATTTGTTTTTCTACATCAGTTTAAAAGAACGTTCATTTTTATATTACGGCCTTTATGTGTTTTCAATAGCTCTGCTTCAAGCGGCATTAGATGGATTATTATTTGAATTTGTTTGGCCCGAAAGTGGTTATTTAAATAGTAGGATGGTATTAATTACCGCATTATTATCCAATTTATTCTTGTTGAAGTATTGCGAACATTTTTTAGATATAAAAAGCCATTTTAAAAACATAGTTAAGTACTATCAAGTTATTTATGTCGTGATAATTAGCCTATTTACATGTATTTTTATTAATGAATTTACTTTAAAAATAACGTATCCTATTAGTAATGTTAATGGTTTAATTAGTTTGCTATTAATCTTGTTTACAGTATTTGTTATGCGTTATAGAAAGATTGCTTTAGATGCTTTTTTCTCTATAGGCATTTTGTTTTTAGTGATTGGTTTACTAGGTTTTGTCATGAACAACTTGAGCTTGTTGCCAAATAATTTTTACACTGAAAATAGTGCCAAATTTGGATCGGGTCTTGAGGTGATATTCTTATCCTTATCCATGACGAACCTAATTAGAAAGTTACGTGAAGAAAAGGAAGTTTCTCAAGCTTTAGCTTTAAAAAAATCAGAAGAAATTAGTGAGGTAAAAACCTATTTCATGTCTAATATGAGTCATGAATTACGAACGCCTCTCAATGCTATTTTAGGCGCCACGCAAGAACAATTGGAACAGCAAAACGGAGCAGTAGATAGTTCCTGTTTAGAAATTATTAAAAATGCCTCCTATAGCTTACTCAGTAATATAAATGATATTTTAGATTTTGAAAAAATAGAGAAAAACGAATTAATTTTAAAGCATGATGTATTCAAACCGTTAGAGTTACTACAGCAGATTAGCGAAAATTGGAAACTGCAAGCCGAAAATAAAGGTTTACACTATACGTTTCAAATTAAAGGCACAGTACCAAAAAGTGTTCTTGGCGATAGCGATCGGTTTATACAAATTATTAATAATGTTCTTGGAAACGCGGTAAAGTTCACGAAGTCTGGCACCGTTTCTTTTGAAATGCAATGCGTTGCTATTTCCAATACTACAAGTCGGTTTTCTTTTCATTTTTCCGATACTGGTGTAGGCATACCATTAAATTTACGAGAAGATGTTTTTGATAGTTTTAGTCAAATGCGATATGATAACAAACGCCAATTTGGTGGATTGGGATTAGGGTTAACTATTGTAAATCATTTAGTAAAACGTTTTGAAGGCAACATAACTATTGATAGTGAAGAAGGCGTAGGAACAGATGTTTATATTGATATTCCATTAGAAATTAATCGGGAAAAACAGCAAAAACCACTAAATCCCCTAAATAACGATTCAAATGCTGAAAAGCATATTTTAATTGTAGAGGATAATGTAATGAATCAAATGATTATGAAAAAGCTGCTACAAATGAACTCGAAATTTACATTTGAAGTAGCCGAAAATGGCTTAAAAGCTATAAATATGCTAAAAGAAACCTGCTTTGATGTTGTTTTAATGGATTTGCAAATGCCAATTATGGATGGATATGAAGCCACTGAAATAATTAGAAGTGGACAGTTGGGTTTAAAGAATAAAAATATTCCAATTATTGCAGTTACTGCTGATGCAATGCAGGAAACACAACAGAAAGTTATTGATATGGGTATGACCGACTACATGACCAAGCCAGTAAATAAAGCGCTCCTATTTGATAAAATTGGTAATTGTACTGCTTTTTTTGCTAAACCAGCTTAAAAGTTAAGTTGCTGTTTTAAATCTGGAATGTCAACAACATCATTTAAATGGCAATTATCAATTTCAAATAAATCAGCAAAGGTTGTAAATGTTGTATTATTGGTTCGGGTACGAATGGTTCCTTTAGGGAAAAATCGTCTTTTTTCTATGAAACTAACTTTATCAATCCATCCACAAACGGTCAACTCCCGTTTGGTTTTATGATAACTACAAAAAATATAAATTTCTGTTTTAAAATAGTCTTGAAGTTTTAAAAAATTGTTGGTGTAATTTTTCCTAACATCTGATGTTCTCCCCATTGTTTTTACATCAATAGTTTTGTTGTTCACAATTAAATCAACACCATCATCACACCCACCAGAACCATCTACTAGATCTAAATTAAAAAAAGACATCACCACAGACTGACCAATAATACCCGTTAGTTGTTGTTTTTTGGTACCATTAGCCGTGAAACGCTTTCCGAAATTGTACGTTTTAACAATAGTTTCGCAATGGGCAATCAGGGTGTTTTCAACTTTTACAGTAAACATATCGGTGGTATTTCATCGATTACTTACTGTAAGATACTAAAAATGTGTTGAGTAGCTTTTTGAGAAAATGAAAAATATAGGTTAGAGAATATTAAAATTAGGATTTTTTTGGCGTCATTATAAAAGAAATACTTGATGAAACAACAGTTTCAAGTGCTGTGGGCAAAACCAAATTATTCCAAGGGTGTTGACCATTAAAAACGTGATTAGAATTTTCTATTCCAATTAACTGACTATTTATATTCCATTTATGCAATGCTTCTGCCTCCTTAAAGTTTACGGAGGAATCATCAATACCGTGTATTATTAGCTGTGGAATTTTAATTTTTTTAGTTGCTGCTTCAATATTGAGTTGTTTTTCATGAGTTTTAAAATCTTCATAAAATTGATAATTATGAGGCATTTGCTGTTGGGTTCTACTGTTTAAAACATACTTAACGCCTTCTTCTTTCCATGCTTTTAAATTGCCTATTGTTGCCGTTCTATCGGAAAAATTAGAAACACTTGCCCAAGTAATGAGTTTTTTTATTCTAGTGTCTTCGGACGCTTTTAATATTGAAATTCCACCACCACGTGAATGCCCAATGAGCGTCACATTATTGGGATTAATTTCTTTTAATAATTCATTTTTTTCAGACATTAAAAAATTTAGAAAGTCCCCCAAATCATTCAGCTCTTTACTGTAATTATTTTCTGCAAAGGCTTCTAAATCCGGAAAATCAATTGGGTTTTCAGCGGTACCGCCATTATGTGAAAAATTGAATTTAACAAAAAACAAATTAGCTTTTGAAAACTGTTCAGCTACCAAATTCCATGGTCCCCAATCTTTAAAACCTTTATAGCCATGACAGAACACAACTAATGGTTTTTGTTCGCCATTTTTATTAAAAAAAGCATCCCAAACAATTGGTTTCTGATGCTTTCTATGTAAAATTAAATTTTTGTGTATCACGAAATCTTTTTTTCAATAAAATCTACTTTTTGGTTGCAAATTTCTAAAATAAGCTGTTTTAATTGAACTTCATAATCTGCTAATATCTCATTGGAAATAAGCGCTTCCTTATCGCGACTTCCCGATTGTTTTTTTTGAAATTTTAAAAACCCGGCGCTTAAATTCTTAAATGAAATAATTCCCGCTTCTACAGGTTCTGTAAAAGGCTTTTCAGCATGCATTAGGTACGCATATGTTAAAACCTGGAATGATTTACTGTACTTGTCATAATCCGTTGTTAAATCCTCCCAATTGGTTATTTGTACTTTAGCAGGATCTACCCGACCCGACTTATAATCTATAATTCGTGTTATACCATTTCGTTTGTCAACACGATCGACTTTACCCGTAATTCTAACCGGAAAATCCAGTTCAGGAATTTGTATTTCTGCAGTATTATTAAGTTCAATAGCTATAATTTCAAGAATGTTGCCGTCTTTTAAGTCGGCTACTTCTAAATCTAAAAAATTAGAGATGTAGCGCTTGGCAATTTCAAAGACAATTAAATTTTTGCCTTTGGTAATATCACCTTCTTTATATAAATCTTTAAAATGTTTGGTAACGGTTGCATTTATTTTGAGTTTCATTTCTGCAACCTGTTCCCAGGTTATTTGTTGGCCTTCAAAAGGTTTGTAAAAATCTTCTAGAGTATTATGGATAACCGTTCCTAATGTGTTGGCAGCAACCGTTTCTTCTACATCATCATGTTCTTTTATTTTCAATACCTTCTGAAAATAGAAATCGATAGGATTCCGAATATAACTGGTTAAAGCAGATGGTGAAAACCCTCTGGCTGCATAGGTTTTAATCTGATTTAGAACATCGTCATTTTTAGCTATTACAATTTCGTTCAAATTCGCATCCATAGCAATATCGGGAACAGCAATGGTATGCTTAATTTTATGGATGTTTTCTAGATTCAATTGGGTTATAAAACGACTTTTCTCACCACCTTTTAACGCATCAATTTCAGTGTTATAAATTATGAATACACGTTTAGCACGTTGTAATAATCGGTAAAAGTGATAGGTATAAACAGCATCTTTTTCTTTGTAGGTTGGGAGTTTATTTTCCAGTTTTACATCAAAAGGAATAAACGAATTATTACTTTTTCCCGATGGTAAAATGCCCTCATTAACGGATGATATGATTACGGTTTCAAAATCTAAAACACGGGATTCTAACATACCCATAATTTGTAAGCCTTCTAATGGTTCGCCTTTAAAATCTAATGTTTCGGAACCTAATAGCTCTTTGTATACGCTAAATAGACTGGTAATATCTTTTAGATGTTTATACTGATTATCCAGAAGCGTAAGCTCATTAAAAAGCGTATTGAATTTGAACAGATGTTCTAAGGCTAATATATTTTCTTTTTTGTGCTGTTCTAAATGTGTTTTTATTTTTAAAATTAACGCTTGGCAACTCGTTAAAGCGATGGATGGGTTGTTATTCCAATTTCCAAATAAAAGCAGAAATAAGCCTTCGTGTTGAGGTGCTAAAGCCGTTAATCGTGTTAAAGATATGTAGATTAAATTATTCGATTCTATTATCTGAACCACCTTTTGCAAGTCGTTTGAAGTACCAGATTGGAGTAGTGGACTTATAAATTGATGTGATAATAATTTAATAACGTCTTTAAAATAAAAATCATTTGTTTCCTTTTTGTGGATAAAGAATAACTGTTCAAAAAGGGTTGCTAATGGAATGGATTTTAAGGGCAATCCCATGGTGATATTCAATGCATTTATAGATTCTGGTATAGAATTCAATACAGGAAGAAGCAGGGATTCTTCGCCTAATACAACTGCTGTATTATTGAGCGTATTATTTTCATTATGGAGCTTTTTAAGGATGTTACCAATACATTTAGCCTGCCCTACATTTTTAGGCACACCAATAACCGAAATGTCTTTTGGTTTTGTGTAGTTGTCCGCTATCCAATTCATAGAATTGGTTTCAAAATAAGTCCAGTTTTTTTTATGTTGTCTGATAAATAGACTGGCATCATGATTTTTGTTTTCAAAAAAAGCGTCATCAATATCCCAATAAATATCAGCATGACTATTTTCTAATAGTTCTTGGATGATGGTTTCTTCAGCTTTATTTAGCGCATTGAAACCTAAAAAGACGTGATGTTTTTCAGGGTTTACTTCAATATAGTTCTGAATGCTTTCAACAGCTTCCCTATAAATTAATCCTTGATAGCCTTTCTTTTTATTAACGAGATTTTCGGTAAGTTGGTTGTAGTATATTTTAAGTCTTTTCCAAAATACGAGATAATTTTTTATAAAATCGGTTTGGTTGGTATCTACGGACCAGTGGTTTATTTCTTTTATAGCACTTAAATAGTCGAATATCTTTTCTTGAGGAATAAGGTATCTGTCAATTTCATTAAAATCTTGAAGTAGTATTTGTGCCCATTTAGAAAAGGTATCAAAACTATCGGGATTTTTCGTGTTGTGAACTTGAAGGTAAGTTTCGTAAAACTCAAAAAGCAATTCGGTATTGGATATCGCTTTAAGTTGTGAAAGTTCTTCTACAAACTCTTCAATACTTAGTATAGTTGGAGAAAATATAGGTTGTAATAATGACGTGGATAATTCATGTTTTAAAAATACACCAGCACGTTTGCTAGGCAGAATAAGTGTAATATTGGAAATATCAACTTGCTTTTTGTTTAAATCGGCAAGGACGTCATGTATAAAAGTTGTCATATTATAAAAATAAAAAACGCTCCGAATATTCGGAGCGTTTTTCTATTTATTTATGTGAAATAAATTATTTCACTAAATTGATTTCTACACGTCTGTTGTTAGCTCTACCAGCTCTAGTTTTGTTAGAGTCAATTGGCTTAGCTTCACCAAAACCTTTAGAAGATAATCTGAATTGATCGATGCCATTACTTGTTAAGTAATCCTTAACTGATAACGCTCTAGCTTCAGATAATTCTTGATTAAGTTTCTCACTACCAACACTATCCGTATGACCTTCTACTGTAAATTTAGCATTAGGGTACTCTTTTAAGATAGCAATGATATCTTCAAGTACTTTTTCAGATTGTTTTTTGATAGAAGATTTACCTGTATCAAATAAGATTGTTTTAGCATAAGCATTTAAAGCTTTTTGTACAGCTTCAGTTACTTCTGGACAACCATTGTTAGCAACAGTACCAACTTTGTCTGGACATAAATCATCTTTATCAGCAACACCGTCACCATCTCTATCTGGCCAAGGACAACCTTTATTAGCTGCAGGACCTGCTACATTTGGACATTCGTCTAAATGATCAGCAACACCGTCACCATCAGCATCAGGACAACCGTTTAAAGATTTTAAACCAGCAACTGTTGGGCAATCATCGTCTTTGTCTGGAACACCGTCACCATCTGTATCAGGACATCCGTTAAATTCAGCTGGACCAGCCTCGTTTGGACAAGAATCTTTACTATCTTCAATGCCGTCACCATCTGTATCAGGACAACCGTTAAATTCAGCTAAACCAAATACTTCTGGACAAGCGTCATCTTTGTCATATATTCCATCACCATCTGTATCTTTACCTCCAAATTTGAAAGTAACGCCAGCAGTATGTTGCATGTGAGAATCTAAATAATCTTCGAAAGCATGCTTGTAAGCAGATTGAACTGTAATACCAACGTTTTCGCTAACCCAGAAATTAATTCCTAAAGTTCCGTTTAATGTTCCAGCACCAATTTCATCAACCCATGTGTAACCACCACCTACACCTAAGTAAGGGTCTACCCATGTTGAGTTTAATAATTGACCAAAACTGTATTTTACAATACCGTCAAGTCCGAAATAAGTTACTTCATCATATCTAGCTCTGTCATCTCCAAATTTATCAATTTTGTTTAAAGAAGCTGTTGCGCCTAATGTGAATCCATTACTTAAGTAACGACCTACCGTTAATGAAGATAATGAAGGTAAAATGTTCCAGTGGTCTGTAGCATTAAAATACTCATCAAAATAATCACCAAGAGGTGCATCTTCACCTGTAGGATAGAAATCGACTGCGTTTACTCCAAGGCTAATTGCCCAAGGGTTGTTTTCATCTTGTGCGTACGTGTTACTCATACCTAACATAAGTAACATAGCGAACAATAATCTGCTAAGATTTTTCATATTCAAAAATTTAATTTTTAAGTGTTAATTGTAAACAAAAGTAAGTTGTTAAATATTATTAACAAAGACAAATATAGAAAAATATTGTATAATTCCCCTAAAATCTGCTTGTTTGTCATTATTTTAAATAATTTCTAATTGTTTGCCGACTTTTATAAAAGCAGAAATGGCTTGATCCAAATGCTCTTTTTCATGTGCGGCCGATAGTTGCACTCGAATACGTGCTTTATCCTTTGGTACTACTGGAAAAAAGAAGCCAATAACATAAATACCTTCTTTAAGTAACATATTTGCCATAGTTTGCGATAATTTTGCGTCATATAACATAATTGGAACAATAGCCGAGTCGCCGTCCACAATATCAAAACCTGCTTTTTTAATGCCTGCTTTAAAGTAATCTGTGTTCCACGCTAGTTTATCACGTAAGGTAGTATCTTTAGATAACATATCAAACACCTTTATAGAAGCACCAACAATAGCTGGTGCTAAAGAATTTGAAAATAAATATGGTCTAGAACGTTGACGTAATATTTCAATAATTTCTTTTTTAGCTGTAGTATAGCCTCCCATAGCTCCACCCATGGCTTTTCCTAAAGTTCCAGTAATGATATCAACACGATCCATAACACCTTTTTCTTCAAGGGTTCCACGTCCTGTTTTTCCTATAAAACCTGTAGCATGACATTCATCAATCATTACCATAGCATCATATTTATCCGCTAAATCGCAAATTTCATCTAAAGGTGCTAACAAACCGTCCATAGAGAAAACACCATCCGTAACTATAATTTTATGGCGCGCACCGTTTTTATTAGCGGCAATTAATTGTTTTTCCAAATCTTCCATATCGTTATTTTGGTATCGATATCGGGCGGCCTTACATAAACGAACACCGTCAATTATAGACGCGTGATTTAAAGAATCAGAAATGATAGCGTCTTCTTTGTCAAACAAAGGTTCAAAAACACCACCATTAGCATCAAAAGCGGCGGCGTATAATATGGTGTCTTCCGTTCCGTAAAAATCGGCTATTTTTTGTTCTAATTCTTTGTGAATATCTTGTGTTCCACAAATAAAACGCACTGAAGATAAACCAAATCCATGTGTATCCATAACATCTTTTGCTGCTTGAATAACATCTGGGTGTGAGGACAACCCTAAATAATTATTCGCACAAAAGTTTAAAACCGTCTCGCCTGTGCTTAATGTAATCTGCGCTCCTTGTGCAGAGGTAATGACACGTTCGGTTTTATAAAGTCCGTTGTCTTTTATTTCTTCTAACTCGTTCTCTAAGTGTTGTTGAATTTTTCCGTACATAATCTTTAATGTTTTTACAAAGTTAAAATTCTTTTATAGCAATGCCATCATTTATATAGATAAGTATTTTTTTAGTGACTTGAAAGTTCATAACCTTTAAAATAGATTCATAGCTTTCTAATTGCTGAATATGAGTTGGTAGTTCCTTTCCTGCTTTATAATCTATTATTACAGCATCTTTATTATTTTGAATCACCAATCGGTCTGGTCTTAAAATGCGGCCATCATTAGAAATAATATCACGCTCATTATAAACTGTTATGTTTTCATTCTTATAATAAGGTTCCAGTTTTGGATGATTAATAATTTGCAATACCGTTTCCTTTAAAATCGGTTCTTGTGTTTGATTAATAGTGCCATTTTCTAAAAAAGATTGCAATACATAATCTACATCAGCTTCCGTTTTAATTTCTGCCATAATATCATGAATCAGATTTCCTTTTTCAATAGCTTTTTCTTGAATGGTATCCCATAAACTTGCCGAACGCGTAATAATTTTAATATTGTGTGCTTCTTTTGGTGTTGATATAAAACTATTCCGAATAATTGTTGACGGCTCTTTAGTTTTGGTTTTGGATTCCTTTTTTTGATTTCCAAATTGATAGAGCATTTGATTGTTTTCCCATGTACCTATTTGTTGCAAATAGCTAATTAAAAAGCCAGCATAACTTTTTTGGTTGACATCTCCTTTGGCATTGATATCCAATTTTGAAATTACGTATAATTGCTCAACAGGTCTGGTAAGGGCTACATATAAAATATTAATATTATCGAGTTCTAATTCGGATTGATGCCTATTAAAAATCTGCTTTCCAGCATCACCAAAATTTTCAAAAGCTTTACTGTAATTTAATAGGGTGTGACTAAAACCATTAAAGGTTTCTGGATTAATAGGAAACCACTCTTGAGGTGTAATTTCTCGATATATATCCAAATCCGCAAAAGGGAATATAACCACTGGAAATTCGAGGCCTTTAGATTTGTGAACCGTCATGATCTGAATAGCCTGATAACCTTCAGGCGTTACAATACTTAATTTCTCGTTTTTAGAGTCGAAATAATGCAAAAAGCTACCAATATCCGCTAGTTGTTTTTCGGAAAATTCTAAAACCACATCCATATAATATTGAATAAATGCATCCGAATATTTTACTAATTTAAATTGGCGAATAATGGTTTCTGCCAAATCATAAAATGACAGCTGAATCAATTCATTATAATCAATAAAAAAGTCTAGCGACTCCAATTGCTTGAACAAGGCCGATACATGAAAAGGCATATGGGCTTTTAAAAAGCTATGTTTATCTTCAATGGCACATAAATGGGCAATATGTAGCAGAATTTCAGCTTTGGTTTCTTGATTTTCAGGCTGTAAAAGTAAGCGTAACACGTTGTTGACAAACTGCACATTTTGCGAGCTATTTAATAATAAAGTTTCAGACGACATGATGTTCAAGCCTTGTTCACTTAAATAATTAGCTATGGCAATACCCTCTTTTTTCTTTCGGACCAAGACGCAAATATCGGCTTCCTGATACCCGTTTTCCAAACAGGATTTAATGGTGTTATATACTTCTTCGGAATAAGCTAAAGCTTTATCATCTACATCATTTAAATCCAAAAACTCTAATTGCACATAACCAGTCTCCTCTTTTCTTTTAAGCTGATTAGCCATTTGATATAAACCACTATGATCTGGATGACTAAAAATAGTGTTAGATAAATAGTTAAAGAAACCATTGTTGAAATTGATAATTTCTTGAAAGCTTCTAAAATTTGATTCTAACGGAATTATTTTAGGTTCTAAATGGAAAGGATTTTCTGTTTGGTTATATAAGTTGATAAACTGTTCGGCTTTTCCACCACGCCATCTGTAAATAGCTTGTTTAGCATCGCCTACCAACATCATGCTTCCTGGTTGTGATGCTATGGCATTATCCAATAAGGGCGTTAAATTTTGCCATTGTAATTCAGATGTGTCCTGAAACTCATCAATAAAATAATGCTTGAACTTTTCGCCAATTCGTTCATAAATAAAAGGGGTTGGTTGGTTTTTTATTTCCTGACTAATTAAGCCATTAAACTCGGAAATAAGCATCACATTTTGTTCCTCTTTAATAAGTTGAAGTTCGGTATTTATAGCGCTTAAAACGGATAGTGGTGTTAGGTTTCTATATATAGCTTTTAACAGTTTGAAATTTAATACGGCCGTTTTGGTGGTAATAAAAAACTCGGCTAATTGCGGTTGGACGCTTTCAATAATTGCCGCAGTGTTTGCATCAGTTTTGGATTTTGGGTAAATCGTGCTGCCTTCTACTAATTCGGTAGGCCATTTTACGGTATCTACATTTTGATTAAAATCGCCGTCCGATACCTTTTTGAAATAATTAGGAATAGACCCGCGTGAGAAATTTTCATATACCAATCCATTATCGGCTATGAAATCTAGCGCTTGCGCTGCGCTATTCATACTTAATTGTTCTGTTTTTTTAATTTCCTCACGTAGTGTGTTTTTTAAAGCTTTAAAATCGTCTAACGTTTTGTCTTGAAGATTTTCAATAAACGGTCTGTCGTTCTCATTAACTAGCAATTTTGAAATGGCATAAAAATCTCTGGATACGTCCCAACTTTTATCATCATCGGCCTTTTCAATAGCAAAATCGACCAAGGTTTTGGTTAAGCGCTTATCAGTTCCGGCTTTGGAAATTAATCGGTCTACTGCTTCATTTAATAGGGTTTCAACATCTAAAGCGACTTCAAAATTTAAAGGTAATTTTAAATCGTGGGCAAAAGTTCTGATAATCTTGTGTGTAAAACCATCTATCGTGGATATATCAAAAGCCGCGTAATTATGCATAATAGCATCAAGAATCTTATGGCTTTTGGCGGTTAAATCATCTGCAGACAAATTTAAATCGCGACAAAGTTCATCAAACATGGGATTTGATTGTGTGGATATATCTTCTGAAGAAAAATTTTTTAAAGCATCTATTATTCGTGTTTTCATTTCGCCAGCTGCTTTATTGGTAAAGGTAATAGCGAGAATGTTTTTAAAAGCCAGCATACTAGAAGCTTGTAATAAAATAGTTAAATAGGCTTTAACTAAAGTATAAGTTTTACCACTTCCAGCTGAAGCATTATAAATAAGAAACGGATGGTTGGCCGGCATAAGGAATTTGAAATTTTATACAATATAAAAACTATCGATGAGTTGATAGGTATTTATTATTTTTAATTGATAGCGATATTCCGTAAATTTGAGAGAATTAAATTATTAACACTAAAAACAGATATATTATGGCTTTCGAATTACCGAAATTAAAATATGCTTATGATGCGTTAGAGCCGCACATAGATGCACGCACAATGGAAATACATCACTCAAAGCACCATGCTGGTTATACTTCAAAATTAAATGATGCTATAAAAGGTACGGATTTAGAGGGAAAAACAATAGATAATATCCTTATTAATTTGGATATGGATAACAAAGCGGTTAGAAATAATGGCGGTGGATTTTATAACCACTCCTTATTTTGGGACGTAATGAATCCAGAAGGAAAAGGCCGTTTGTCTGGCGACCTAAAAGATGCTATTGAAGCAGCTTATGGAAACATGGAAGAATTTAAAACAAAATTTAGTAATGCCGCAGCAACACAGTTTGGTTCTGGATGGGCTTGGCTATGTGTTCATAAAGGTGGTAAAGTTGAAATTTGCTCGACACCAAATCAAGATAACCCACTAATGCCAGGTGTTGGTTGTGGTGGAACACCAATTTTAGGATTGGATGTTTGGGAACATGCATATTACTTAAATTACCAAAACAGACGTCCTGATTATATTGATGCATTTTTTAATGTAATCAATTGGAATGAAGTTGAAAGACGTTATGCTGAGGCAAAATAAGGCGTAAAACGTTTAATTATATGGAAAGCAAATCTGAAAGGGTTTGCTTTTTTTTTTGAACATGAAAGTATTGAAAATGAAAAAAGGCGAACAGATGTTCACCTTTTTTGCCCCAAATCTACCATAAACTTAACCTACTTATGTTATGGTGAAACAAATAAACGGCACTTATTTTCCACTAAAAAAAAAACTAGACAAACGACTTATAAACTGGGACAAACGAATATTTAAGCTTTAAAATCTATTTTTTTTAATTATAAAGCTGAAGTTTGTAAGTCCTTGAAAATGAATGGTAAAATCAATTAATATGCTATAATTGAGAAGTAAGAGCAACTTGCTCGCTGATTAAGGGTAGAATTCAATAATAATGAAAATGGTTTCAATTTTAGGTGTTTATTAAAAATAAAAAAAGGCGAACAGAAGTTCACCTTTTTTTGCCCCAAATCTACCATGAACTTAACCTACTTATGTTATGGTGATTCTAAAGTATATTATTTTTAAGCTTAAAAACTATTAATCCGATGAAATGCTAATAAACTCGATAAAAAGCAATATTATACAGGTAATTAGCACATATTCAATGTGTTAATACGCACGGTCTTTGTTTCCTTCAAAGAAGTTAATAAAGGCACGATTTACAACACGATTACCTCCTGCTGTTGGATAATTGCCCGTAAAGTACCAATCGCCTAAATTTTTAGGACACGCTTTATGTAAATTTTCTATGGGCTGGAATATGGCAACAACTTCCGCGTTAATGTTTTCATTAGATATTAATTGGGCTATTTTATCCGAAATGGCATCAGCTGAAAATTGCGAATACAAATCTTTTACAAAATTCCGAACATCTTTATCTTCCAATTCAACTTGGGCCTTACATTTGTCGTAAACCTCTTGTATTAAATGGTATTTGTTGTTTTCTTCCAATAATTCTAACATGGCTCTGAAGGCAATTAAATCTTCCAAACGTGCCATATCTATACCATAACAATCGGGATATCTAATTTGTGGTGCAGATGAAACGACTATAATCTTTTTAGGATGTAAGCGATCCATCATTTTTATAATACTTTTCTTTAATGTGGTACCACGAACAATACTATCGTCAATAATTACCAAATTATCGGTTGGTTTAATGACTCCATAGGTTACATCATAAACGTGAGCTACTAAATCGTCGCGACTACTATCTTCCGTAATAAAGGTTCTTAACTTAACATCCTTTATGGCTATTTTTTCAATACGTGGTCGTTCAGATAAAATATTAGTAACAACTTCAGCGCTTAATTTGCCATTACCATCTAAAATAGCTTGCGTTTTTTTCTTGTTTAAATATTCCTCAACTGTTTCTATCATTCCAAAGAAAGACGTTTCCGCAGTATTAGGGATATATGAAAACACAGTATTCTTGGTGTCGTTATCAATGGCTTCTAAAACCTTAGGCATTAAAAATTTACCCAAGTTTTTTCGTTCTTGATAAATTTCAGCATCACTACCACGCGAAAAATAAATACGTTCAAATGAACAGGCTTTGCGCTCCAAAGGTTCCAGTATTTTTTTAATTGCAACTTCACCAGATTTTTTGGTAATAATGGCATGTCCAGGTTCTAGCTCCTTAACATCATCAAAATCCACATTGAAAACAGTCTGAATAACAGGGCGTTCAGAAGCTACTACAACTACTTCATCATCCTTATAGTAATAAACTGGTCTTATTCCTGCTGGATCGCGAAGAACAAAGGAATCTCCATGTCCTAATAATCCAGCCATAGCATAACCACCATCCCAATCTTTAGCCGATTTTTTTAGGATTTTAGCAACATTTAAACGCTCTGCAATTAATGGAGAGCATTCATGCTTGTTATATCCTTCTTTTTTTAATTTTCTGTATATTTTGGAAACAGCATCATCTAAGAAGTGACCTATTTTTTCCATAATAGTAACGGTATCTGCCATCTCTTTAGGATGCTGACCTATACGCACCAAACCATCAAAAAGCTCATTAACATTGGTCATGTTAAAATTTCCAGCCACAATCAGGTTTCTATGCATCCAGTTGTTTTGGCGTAAAAATGGATGGACACTCTCAACACTATTTTTACCAAATGTTCCGTAACGCACATGTCCTAAAAGTACTTCACCTATATATGGAATGTGTTTTTTTTGAAGTTCCACATTATCAACATATTCCGGGTTTTCGGTAAGCTCCTTATTAATGCGTTCATTTATTTGTGCAAAAATGTCCTGAATAGGTTGTTGTGCAATGGAGCGGACACGACTAATGTAGCGTTCGCCAGGTTGCGTATCTAATTTAATACTAGCAAAACCAGCACCATCTTGTCCTCGGTTGTGCTGTTTTTCCATTAACAAATACATTTTATTAACACCATAAAAGGCGCTACCGTATTTTTCTTTATAGAATTCCAGTGGTTTTAGTAAGCGAATTTGTGCAATACCACATTCATGTTTTAAAGCGTCACTCATTGTTGTGTTGTGTTGTAGTGTGTACTATTATGTAAATTAAAAACGCGCTCAATTTATGAGCGCGTTTGTATTATGTTAATTCAATATCGAATTGTGTTAAACTCTTAAACTGTTGCAAGCGTTGGTGAACTTCGTTACTTTTTAAATTCACCATGCGTTCTGTGCCAAATTTCTCGACACAAAAGGAGGCTAATGTAGACCCATAGATCACGGCATTCTTCATGTTGTCAAACGAAACATCATCAGATTTTGCTAAATAACCTGCAAAACCACCAGCAAATGTATCTCCAGCACCTGTAGGATCAAAAACTTCTTCTAATGGTAAAGCTGGGGCGTAGAATACTTTATCATTATGAAACAATAATGCACCATGTTCACCTTTCTTAATCACCACATATTTTGGTCCCATATCATGAATTTTTCTAGCCGCAACAACTAACGAATATTCGCCAGTAAGTTGTCTTGCTTCTTCATCATTAATGGTAATTACATCTACCTTTTTAATTACGTTTAGCAAATCGTCTAATGCACAATCCATCCAGAAATTCATGGTGTCTAAAATCACCAATTCTGGCTTGTTTTCCATTTGTTCTAAAACGCTTAATTGCACTAAAGGATGTAGGTTTCCAAGCATCACAATTTTGGCATCGCGATAATTGGTTGGAACTACTGGTTGGAAATCAGCTAATACATTCAGCTCTGTTGCCAAGGTGTCACGCGTGTTCATATCATTATGATATTTACCACTCCAGAAAAATGTTTTGCCTTCCTTTACAATTTCAACACCTGAAATATCAACGTTTCTTTCTGATAATAAATTTAAATATTCCTGTGGAAAATCGCCACCAACAACTGAAACAGCTGCTGCATCCACATTAAATTGCGAAGCGGCAAGTCCAATATATGTAGCTGCGCCTCCTAAAATTTTATCAGTTTTTCCAAAAGGTGTTTCAATAGCATCAAAAGCTACGGTTCCTACAATTACTAATTTACTCATAAAAAGGTTTCAAATTTTGATGCAAATATAGGGTTTTTGATAACTAAAAAACGAATTTATTTAAGTTCAAAGTGTTTTAAAAAAGAAGAGATTGTGCGCATTTACTTCCGACCAAAATCTGCAGGAATTTCTCCCCAAGCTTTCGTTTCCCATTTTACAATAGTGGTTGTATAAGTATTTTCTTTCAGCCATTTTACGCCACGATCTACCAATTCAAACATTTTTTCGTTTTTAGAATTACGTGGTAATTTGGTATTACAGGTTTTTTTACGCACCCAGCTCATGGCTATTTTAGAATCGGTGTACAAAATGCGGTCACTATTATGTTGCTTTAAAAATGCTAATCCGTGAACAAGTGCTAAAAATTCGCCAATATTATTAGTCCCTTCCGGAAAAGGACCTTGAATAAATAATTGTTTTTTAGATTTAGTGTCTACACCTCTATATTCCATAACGCCTGGGTTTCCAGACGATGCCGCATCAACAGCTATTGAATTGTAATTAGGTCGTCCTATTTTTTTAAGCTGGACTTCAGATAATTCACTTTTAAATCCTTTCTTCTTGCCAATAAAATCTTTGTAATTACTGTTTAAAGCTTTTTTGGCTGCATCAAAAGTGTCAAAAGATTTATAAACTGCACCTTGGTAATCCTTAACTTGGGCTTTACAGTCGTTCCAAGTTTCAAAAACACCAGTTTTATGACCTTTCCAAACGGTATAATATTTTTTCTTCTTCTTTTTGGACACGAATTATGCGGTTTAGTTTAAAATAGTATTGGTGTTTTGCTTGGTCATTCAGAGCAATAGCGATGAATCTCTTTTATTCCATATTCTATAGAGATTCTTAAGTCGTACCTCCTTCTGAATGCCATTTATTTGCTTAATAGTTCCTCAATTACTTTCGGAAAATGTTCCATTTCCAATGCATGAATTTTTTCGGCTACACCTTCGGCAGTATCTGTAGGTAAAACAGGACAGGTTGCTTGAAATATGAGTGCGCCCTCATCATAATGTTCGTTTACATAATGAATACTAATACCTGTTTCAATTTCTTTATTTGCAACAATAGCATGATGAACATGCATACCATACATACCTTTACCACCATAATTAGGCAAAAGTGCAGGGTGAATATTAATAACTTTATTTGGGAACGCCGCCAAGATATGCTCGGGAAATTTCCAAAGAAAACCCGCTAACACAATTAAATCGGGTTGAAAGGTTTTTAGGATATTCAAAACATCATCGGACTTTGAAAACGCTTGTCTATTGAATGAAAACGCGCTAATATTTAGATTTTTAGCACGCTCCAGTACTTTGGCATGAGGATTGTTGGTCATAACATGCGTAACTTCAACATGCGCGTTGTTTAGAAAAAACTTAATTAAATTGTCAGCATTAGATCCAGATCCGGACGCAAAAATTACAATACGTTTCATATAGCAGCTTGTCATGTCATGATTAGTTCCGCAAAAAAAAGAATAAATTATAACAATTAGAAGGTAAAAAGGATTTACTTAAAGGAAATTTAGTAAATTACAACCACATTTTTGCAGTAAAGGTGTGGAATAAGAATAAAATTTTTATTTTTGCCAACTAATTAAAACTTAAAATTAAAAGATTATGTCAGACATTGCATCAAGAGTAAAAGCGATTATCGTAGACAAATTAGGTGTTGATGAAAACGAAGTTGTAACTGAAGCTAGCTTCACGAACGATTTAGGAGCAGATTCATTAGACACTGTAGAATTAATCATGGAATTCGAAAAAGAATTCGATATTCAAATCCCAGACGATCAAGCAGAAAACATTGCAACGGTTGGTCAAGCTATCTCTTATATAGAAACAGCAAAATAATTCATTAGAATTTATGGAATTAAAGCGAGTTGTAGTTACTGGTTTAGGAGCACTAACACCTATAGGGAATACCAAAGATGAATTTTGGGAAGCACTAGTAAGTGGAAAGAGTGGTGCTGCACCTATAACGTATTTTGATACTGAAAAGTTCAAGACAAAATTCGCTTGCGAATTAAAAAACTTTAATGCCACCGATTTTCTTGACAGAAAAGAAGCGCGAAAAATGGACCGGTTTACGCAGTATGCTATGGTAGCTTCAGATGAAGCTATTGCAGATTCTAAACTGGACCTAGACGCGGTAAACAAATTAAGAGTCGGTGTTATTTGGGGAGCAGGAATAGGTGGTTTGGAAACCTTCCAGGACGAAGTTTTAAACTTTGCTGCTGGTGATGGTACACCAAGATTTAACCCATTCTTCATTCCGAAAATGATTGCAGATATTGCACCAGGAAACATTTCCATTAAACATGGATTTATGGGTCCTAATTATACAACAGTATCTGCTTGTGCATCTTCGGCCAATGCTATGATTGATGCGCTAAACTATATTCGTTTAGGACATTGTGATGTTATAGTAACCGGTGGAAGTGAAGCTGCAGTAACTATTGCAGGTATGGGTGGTTTTAACGCCATGCATGCCTTGTCAACTAGAAATGAAAGCCCAGAAACAGCCTCAAGACCTTTTGATGCTACCAGAGATGGTTTTGTATTAGGTGAAGGTGCTGGTGCTATTGTACTAGAAGATTACGAACATGCCAAAGCGCGTGGAGCTAAAATTTATGCGGAAGTATTAGGAGGCGGTATGTCTTCAGATGCCTACCACATGACAGCGCCACATCCAGAAGGGATTGGTGTGATTGCAGTAATGAGAAATTGTTTAGAAAACGCAGGCTTAAAACCAGAAGAAGTTGATCATATCAACACGCATGGAACGTCAACACCTCTAGGAGATGTTGCCGAACTGAAAGCAATTTCTGAAGTGTTTGGAGCGCATGCTAAAAATATTAATATCAATTCAACAAAGTCTATGACAGGTCACCTGTTAGGAGCTGCTGGTGCTATTGAGTCTATTGCGTCTATATTAGCAATGGAACACGGTATGGTACCACCAACTATAAATCATGAGGTTGCTGATGAAAATATTGATTCTGAATTAAATTTAACGTTAAACAAAGCACAAAAACGCGATGTTAAAGTTGCCATGAGTAATACGTTTGGTTTTGGTGGCCATAATGCATGCGTATTATTTAAAAAAATTGATTAAACAACGAATGAAAAACATTCGAAACATATTAAATTCCCGTTCAAAATCTGGCGGGAATTTTTTTGTATGTATCCATAATATTCTTGGCTTCAAACCCAAAAATATAGCCTATTACAAAAAAGCATTCACCCATCGCTCCATGAACATTAAGGATGCGGAAGGTCACCCCATTAATTATGAGCGTCTAGAATTTTTAGGCGATGCTATGCTAGGGTCTGTAATTGCATCACATTTATATTCTGAAGTGCCAAGTGGCGATGAAGGCTATTTAACAAAAATGCGTTCTAAAATTGTAAGTCGCGAGCATCTTAACGAGCTTGGAAAAGACTTAAATTTAATTGATTTAGTTGAAAGTAAAATACCTAAAGGTCATTTTGGCGATAATATTTATGGCAATTTATTTGAAGCGTTAGTTGGCGCTATATTTTTAGATCGTGGGTATAAGTATTGCGAAAAGTTTATCTACAAAAAAGTTATTATCCCATATGTAGATATTTCTCAATTGGAAGGTAAAGTAATTAGCTACAAAAGCTTACTGATTGAATGGTGCCAAAAGGAGAAAAAAGTTTTCGATTATAATGTTTATGAAGATACTGGTAATGATGATATTCGCCATTTTGCCGTAAAATTATCTATTGATAATAAAGTAGTAGCAAAAGCACGAGCTACCTCCAAGAAAAAGGCAGAAGAAAAAGCCTCTAAACGCGCCTTTTTTGTTTTTCAAAATCAGATGTCCAAAGATAACTAGCGTATAAAGTTACAATAACGTTTGTGTAACACATTCCTGTTAAGTTTAATATAAACAACATCCAATTATAGCTATTATACACTATCTTTACAAATAGTTTTGATGATTATGCTAATGCAAAAACTAGACTTAAACGATTTTTTAGATACCATAGATTATGCACTAATTGGTATTCATAGCCCTTTAGAAAGTTACCGGTTAGCCTATTTTCTAAATAAAGAATTACAACTTCTTTTATCAAGACAAAAAGCGGATTTAGACTTCGGAAACAACACACAGTACGAAATTTTTGAATGGGTAGATGCGCATAAATTTGCCACATGGCATTTAGTATCAAATAGCTGCCAAGTAGAAGTAATAACGACGGAAAATGATAATTCTCTTTTTGGTTCGCAAGATCAACGAACCACAGAAACCTATCATTTAATACCCGAATACAAAACGGTGAATTATTTTTTGAAAATTTCTGATGACGCTATTACAGAAGATCAAGTTCAGGAGCTAACTAAAAAAATTCAATCCATTCCGAATGTTGTTGCCGCTTATAGTGTCAACCCTTCGGAACTAAAATATAAAAACAACTTAATATTTTATTAATGTTAAAAAGAAAAAAAACAAAAATAGTAGCCACATTAGGACCAGCAACAAGCACGAAAGCCGTTTTAAAGGCCATGCTAGATGAAGGTGTAAATGTGTTTAGAATTAACTTTTCACATGCCGATTATAAAGATGTAGAAGAGCGCATTGGAATGATTCGTGAATTAAACGATGAATTTGGATACAATGCCGCCATTTTAGGCGATTTACAAGGCCCGAAATTACGTGTTGGAACTATGAAAGGCGAGGTGATTGTAAATGAAAGAGACGAAATTATTTTTGCAACAGGAAAACGTTTTGAAGGAACCAAAGAACGGGTTTATATGACCTATGATAAGTTTCCTCAAGATGCCAAACCAGGCGAACGGATTCTGTTAGATGACGGAAAACTTATTTTTGAAGTCGTATCAACCGATAAAAAATCGGAAGTCAAAGCGCGCGTTATTCAAGGTGGACCATTACGCTCTAAAAAAGGCGTTAATTTACCAAACACGAATATATCGCAACCGGCTTTAACAGAAAAGGATATTGAAGATGCTATTTTTGCCATTAAAATGGAAGTGGATTGGATGGCTTTATCCTTTGTACGTCATGCAGAAGATTTAATGCAATTAGAAGAATTAATCAGTAAGCACAGTGACCATAAAATTCCAATTATTGCTAAAATTGAAAAGCCAGAAGCGGTAGAAAATATCGATAAAATTGTTGCCTATTGCGATGGTTTAATGGTAGCTCGTGGCGATTTAGGTGTGGAAATTCCAGCGGAAGAAGTGCCACTCATTCAAAAGCAATTGGTATTACGCGCAAAACAAGCTCGTATTCCCGTAATTATTGCAACACAAATGATGGAAACTATGATTTCCAGTTTAACACCAACACGAGCGGAAGTTAATGACGTGGCCAATTCAGTTATGGATGGTGCCGATGCCGTTATGCTTTCAGGTGAAACTTCTGTAGGGCAATATCCGGTTCAGGTAATTAGGCAAATGTCTAATATTATCAAAAGTGTGGAAGATTCCAACTTGATAAAAGTACCACAAATGCCACCTCATATTCGAACCAAACGTTTTATAACAAAATCTATTTGCTATCATGCCGCCAATATGGCAAACGAAATTGATGCAAAAGCTATTTCTACATTAACAAATAGTGGTTATACGGCTTTCCAAATTTCGGCATGGCGACCAAAAGCACATATTTTAGTATTCTCGTCTAACCGCAGGATTTTAACCCAACTGAATTTACTTTGGGGTGTAAAAGCATTTTTCTATGATAAATTTGTGAGTACAGATGAAACCATTGAAGATGTTAATACCATAGCTTGCCAAAAAGGCTATTTGGAAGAAGGTGATATGTTGGTGAGTTTAGCAGCTATGCCAATTCAGGATAAAGGCATGGTAAATACGCTTCGAGTGACTGAAATAACAAGTTGTAATTTTTAAGAATCGACCACCATTTTAATATAGGAAGACCTCATTAATCATAAAACTAATGAGGTTTTTTTTGAATTCTATTTTATTAAACGCTTCCAAAAGGCGCTATTCTAAAAAGCAAACTGCAATTGCACACTAACCGCTTTTTTTTCTTCGGGTTTTTTGGTTTTTTTATCGGTGTTGAGGTTGGATAATGAGATTCCTAAAAGTCGCACCGAATTTTGCATACTTTCTTGATACAATAAATCTTTGGCTGTTTCTAAAATTACGCTGGCATCACTCACAAAATACGGCAATGTTTTACTGCGTGTTTGCATGGTAAAATCGCTATATTTTATTTTTAAAGTGATGGTTTTTCCCGCCACATCACTTTTTATTAATCGTTTGGACACTTCGTCTGCAATATGTTCTAACTTTTCCAACATGAAAATTTCCGAGGATAAATTTTCACTAAAGGTCCGCTCGGCAGCTAATGACTTTCGAATTCTATTTGGTTTAACTTCGCTGGTATGTATCCCGCGAACCACATGGTAATAAAAACGACCAGATTTTCCAAAATGTGTGTCTAGGTATTCAATGGTTTTCGACTTCAAGTCGGTGCCTGTAAAAATACCGAGCTGATACATTTTCTCGGCCGTTACTTTCCCAACACCATAAAATTTCCGAATATCTAAACCTTCTAAAAAGGGTAAAACATCTTCAGGATTTACCGTTTTCTGGCCATTAGGTTTGTTGTAATCACTGGCAATTTTTGCAATAAATTTATTGATGGAAATTCCGGCGGAAGCTGTTAAGCCGACTTCATTAAAAATACGCGTTCGGATTTCTTGGGCTATTAAACTCGCACTGGGATTGCCTTTTTTATTTTCGGTAACGTCTAGATAGGCTTCATCTAAAGACAAAGGTTCTACCAAATCGGTATAATCGTAAAAAATGTTCCGAATCTGTTTAGAAATTTCACGATACCGATCAAAACGGGTTTTAGTAAATATTAAGTCAGGGCACAAACGTCTGGCTTGCATACCGCTCATGGCACTACGAACGCCAAACTTCCGAGCTTCGTAACTGGCTGCACTAACTACACCACGATTCCCAGAACCACCAACAGCTAATGGCTTTCCTCTTAATTCAGGATTATCCATTTGCTCTACAGACGCATAAAAGGCGTCCATATCCACATGAATAATTTTTCTAATGGGAAATGTGTCTGGCATGATGTAAATTTATAATATCTTTAGCATATAAACAGGTCATTATGGGTAAAACAGCTATCATTTTAGGTGCAACAGGATTAACTGGCGGTTTGCTATTGCAGCAACTTCTGGACGATAACAGATATGATAAAATTAAGTTGTTTTCACGATCGGCTTGTGGTATTGGTAATCCCAAAATTGAAGAGCATTTGGTGGATTTATTCGAATTAAAATCCCACCAAGAACAGTTTACAGGCAACGTGGTCTTTTGTTGTATAGGAACCACCAAAGCCAAAACTCCTGACCAGGAAACCTATTTAAAAATTGATTATGGTATTCCTGTTTCCGCTGCTGAAATGGCTAAAGAAAATGGGATTAAAACCTATATTGTGATTTCTGCCTTAGGTGCTGATAAAAACAGTAAGGTGTTTTACAATCGTACGAAAGGTAGAATGGAAGAGGCCGTTTTGGCACAACAAATATCAAATACCTACGTGCTCCAACCATCTCTAATTGGTGGGAGTCGTGATGAAAACCGTTTAGGTGAAAAACTAGCTAAAATTGCTATGACTGTGGTTAATCCATTTTTAATAGGTTCATTGGCTAAATACAAATCCATCCAACCAGAAACCATTGCAAAATGCATGGTATTTTTAGATAATAACAATTATCCAGATAGTCGGATTTTGTCGGATGATATTAAACACATTGCAAATCAATAACTCATTTTCGCTTCAGCGAAATCTTTAAATATGATTGAAATAGAACGCAAATTTTTAGTTACTTCAGAACAATTTAAAACTGAAGCTATTCGAAATACACGGATTAAGCAAGGGTTTTTAAATACGGATAAGGCACGAACGGTTCGTGTGCGCCTCAAAGGAGAAATTGGTTTTATTACGGTTAAAGGTGCATCTTCCGATGATGGATTATCGCGTTTTGAATGGGAAAAAGAGATTTCAAAACCCGATGCTGAAGCCTTATTAAAATTATGTGAAATAGGCATTATTGATAAAATACGTTATGATATAGAAGTTGGTAAACATGTCTTTGAAGTCGATGAGTTTTTTGGAGAAAATGCAGGTTTGATTGTTGCTGAAGTAGAACTTAAACACCCAACCGAATCATTTGAAAAACCCAATTGGCTTGGCAACGAAGTAACAGGAGAAACTAGATATTACAATTCGCAATTGAGTAAGAACCCTTTTAAAAATTGGAATTCATGAGGGATTTTGTAAGTTTCAATAGAAATATAGCTGCTTTATTAGCAGGTAAAATTGAAAATCTACAGCCTTAATGAAACAATTAAAAATAGGTATTCAAATTATTTTTATTGTTGCTGTAATAATTCATTTTACGGTTAAAGATTACTTCTATGCGTCTGCCATCATCTTTTATGCATTTCCGCTTCCAATTATCATGCTATTAACTTCTTTTTCAATTATAGTTAATAAGAAATGGCGCAAAATCTCCATGTTATTTCTACTAGTTTTAAGTGTTATCTGGTATTTTAAAAGCTATGTTTCAAACCATAATAACACAAGTAAAAATGGTTTGGAAATTGTGGTTTGGAATGCTGGACATAATCAAAGTTTTGAAGAGGCTTTTATTGAAAATAAACGGATTCCAGATGTCTTGGTTTTAATAGAATGCAATTTAAAATCCATTCAAAAAACGCAAAATACATATCCAAATTATTACTTTCACTTATCGGAAGAAGAAATAGGGATATGTATTT